>JAQBQF010000257.1 GCA_028287115.1 Myxococcales bacterium | reverse complement strand
ACGAGCACGGGCCGTTGACCGATCGAGTCGTGATTCGCGGTCCCTTGTCAGTCCGCGCGCGACTGCCACCAGGTGATCTTCAGGTAGTCGGCCTGTGGGAAGCCGACCGGATGATCGGGCTCCGGCTTCTCCTCGTGCTGCAGCGCGAACCGCGGGCCGAGCGAGGCGAGGACGGTCTTCTTGAACACGTCGCGCTCGATCCGGCTCGTGCAGCACGCGGCGACGATCGCGCCTCCCGGACGGACGTGGCGCTCCGCGGCTCGATAGAGCCGCCGATAGGCGGCGAGCACGGACGGCACCTGCGTCATCCGGCTCGTCATCGCCGGTGGATCGACGATCACGAGATCGAACGTCTCGCTCGGATCGAGCGCGGGTAACCACTCGAACACGTCGGCGATGATGAAGCGATGGCGCGCGGGGTCGCCGACGTGATGTGCGGCTGCGAACGCGAGCGCGCGCTCGGACGTGTCGACCTGGATGATCTCGGCAGCCCCCGCGGTCTCGGCGGCGCGGCCGAGCATGCCGGTGTAGGCGAACAAGTTGAGGACGCGTGCGCCTGCGAGCTTGGTCGTCGCGATCGCACCGCGGAGCGCGCGGAGATCGAGGTACGTCCCGGTCTTGTGTCCGGCTTCGAGATCGACCGCGAGCTGCATGCCGTCCTCGGTAAATCGAACGACGTCGGGTGGCGCGCCTCGCAAGATCCGCGCGGCCAGTGCGGGGCCTCGGCGGCGGCGCGCGGGCCGCAACACGACATGCTCGGCGGGGCCGACAACCAATCGCGCCGCGCTCGGCGGCTCGGCAGGCACGGTGTTTCCGATCGCTGCGAGCGTGCGTGCGACGTAGCGCGCGATCGCATCTGCGCCGGCCGAATAGCTCGCGACGACGAGCGTGTTCGCGAACCTGTCGACGACGATCGCCGGAAGGCCATCGCTCTCGCCGTGGACGAGGCGGATCCCATCGGTGCGCTTCGCGAGGTCCGCGCGCTTGCCGAGGGCAACCTCGAGCCGCCCGCGGATCCACGAGGCATCGACCGGCTCGGGTCCGGTGCGGAAGACGCGGATCGCGATCGCGCCCTCGGCTTCGAAGATCCCGTGGCCGACGATCTTGTTCTGGCCATCGACGAGGCGTAGCCACTGACCGTCCGGGAACACCTGCGCGGCGGACGACAGTTGATCGCGAAAGATCCACGGATGCCCGCGTTCGAGCACCGCGACGGCGTCTTTGCGTAGTTGATAGCGCTGTGGCTTCATGACGGCCGCGGCGTGAAGCCGGCGGGCACGCGGTGTACCACGACAAGATCCGCTCGGCCCGCGGCGACCGTGGCATCGAGATCCGGGAGCACGGCGTCGCCACCATCGACGGCGGTCGCGACCTCGAGCTCGTTGCGTAGGCGATCCGCGAGCGGTGCCGCCGGCAGCCTTGCACCCGCCATCAGCGCATCGCCGCTCGACGTGACCCACAGGAGATCCGATCCCGCGCGGACGAGCTGTGCAGCATGACCGACGACCGCGGCGCGGGCCGCCGGACGATCGTGGACGGCCGTCGCGAGCCATCCGCCGTCCCGCCACTGCCCGCGCACGGCCTGGACCATCGCGGGGAGGTGCTCGATCGCGGTCGGATCCCCACACGGGTCGAGCAGCAAGACATCGAAGCCGGCATAACGCGCGCGCAACACCGCATCGACGAGCGCGCCCGGTTCGCCACCGGCCGTCGCGATCCGCGCGACGATCAACGCGCCGCATCCGTGGACGTAGTCGACGATCCTCGTCCATGCGACGGCGTGCTCGTCGGTGTCGATCCGCGCACCGCTGCTGCGATCGATCGGGATCGGTCGTGTCACGACGAGTCCTGCACCTGCTGCGGCCGCGGCGCCGAGCGAGACGAGCTCGTCGTCACCGGCGAGATCGCTCGCATCGCCGCGCCGGGTTGTCCGCGTATCGGAGACCACGATTCGCGATCGCGCGCGCCGGTCGCCGAGCGGGCACGGCAGCGCGGTCGGTGGTGGCGGCGGATCGCGCGTGATCCCGACCGACGCCGCGAGCAACCGTTCGACGCCGCGCGCGAGATGCGGATCGCGCTTGGCGACCGAAGCATGACTGACCCGCAGGCTGCGCGTCATGAGGCTATAGGTCAGCTGCGCCGGCCGCATGCGGATGTAGCGTTCGGTGCCCTCGAACCACTCGAGGCTCGCCTGGGCCGCCGCCTGCAGTGCTTCGACCTCGGGTCGTCGCTTGCGCTCGTAGCTCGCGAGCGCGGTCTTCACGTCGGCCGTCGCGAGCAGCTCGTCGCGGAGCACGATCGAGTCTTCCATCGCGAGCTTGGTCCCCGACCCGATCGAGAAGTGCGCGGTATGCACCGCGTCGCCGAGCAGCACGACGTTGTCGGTGTGCCACTTGCCGCAGCGCACGACCGGGAAATTGCGCCAGATCGATCGATTCTTGATCAGGCGATGTCCCGCGAGCTCGGCGGCAAACACCTGCTCGAGATAGGCGACGGTTCGGTCTTCGTCGGCGCGATCGAGCCCAGCGGCGCGCCAGGTATCTTCGCGGCACTCGACGATGAACGTCGAGCCTTGCTCGTGATAGCGGTACGCGTGCACGCGAAACAGCCCGTGCGGCGTGTCCTTGAACAGGAACGTGAACGCCCGGTAAGGCACCGTGCAACCGAGCCACACGAACTTGTTCGGTCGGACATCGACCTGCGGCGCGAGCTCGGCCGCCAGCGCATCGCGGACCCAGCTCGACGCGCCGTCGCACGCGACGATCACGTCTGCGGTGACTTCGGACAGCGATCGGATCTCGTGCTCGAATTCGATCCGAACCCCGAGCTGCGTCGCGCGGGCTTGCAGGATCTGCAGCAGCGTCTTGCGCTCGATTCCGCAGAACCCGTGCCCGGTCGAACGCAACACTTCGCCACCGACATGAATCTCGATATCGTCCCACCGCGCGAACCGAGCCGCGATCTGCGCGTGCGTTTCGGGATCGGCGGCCGCGAGATGACCGAGGGTCGCATCGCTGAACACCACGCCGAACCCGAAGGTATCCGCGGCGCGGTTGCGCTCGTAGATCACCACGTCGTGCATGGGCGCACTGCGCTTCACGAGGATCCCCAGGTAGAGACCGGCGGGGCCTCCTCCGATACAGCCGATCTTCACGTCGCCGACGCTACCACACCGCGCGAACACCTCAGATCTGCCGATGACGCAGCGGAATCCTCGGAGGCCGACGAGCTTGGGCGCACTCGGAACATACCTTCGGTCACCATGCCCTCACCTGTTGCAACCCTCGCACTCCGCGCAGCGAGAGTTACGGTGGTCGTATGCGTAAACTCATCGCTCCATTCGTATTCGTAGCTGTCGCCGGAGCGCAGATCGCGAGCGCCGACGATACCAGCGGCTCGGGATCTGCTTCCGGCCAAACATCTTCCTCTTCGGCGAAGACATCGTCCGCGAAGAAGCGCCTCGATGTGAAGTCGTCGGCGTTCAACTCGAACGACAAGCTGCCTGCGCAGTACACGTGCAATGGAGCGGCGACACCGCCTCCGATCGCGTGGTCGTCGCCGCCGCCGACAGCGAAGACGATCGCGGTGGTCGCGGAAGGTGTCGATCCGAAGACCGGCAAGAAGGTCGCCCACTGGATCGTGACGAACGTGCCGACCACGACGAGCTCGCTCTCCGAAGATGGATCGGTGCCTGCCGGAGCGACCGAAGGCAAGACGGCTCAGGGCAAGATCGGTTACGACGCACCGTGTGCCCAAACGACTGGCCGCCAAGCCCGCGGTGGCGCGGGCGCGCGTAACCCCGAACATGTCGTGTTCGAGGTCTACGCGATCGACAAGAACCTCAGTCCCCAGCCGATGACGCGGGCCGAATTCATGAAGGCGGTCGACGGTCACGTGGTCGCGAAAGGGCAGATCGTCGCGGTTGTCGAGCCGCAAGCCGGGCAAGCAGGATCCGCGACCGGCTCGGCCGGTGGCATGGGCGGCGGTAGCGCCGGCTCGAGTATGGGCAGCGGCAGTGGCACGAGCGGCACCACCGGCTCGACGAGCGGTCGCAGCGGCCGGAGATCGACCACCGGCACGCGCGGCTCGACCACCGGTAGCGCGGGCAGCGCTGGCAGCGCGGGCAGCGCGGGCAGCGCGGGCAGCGCGGGCAGCGCGGGTAGCGCGGGCAGCGCGGGTA
>JAQBQF010000219.1 GCA_028287115.1 Myxococcales bacterium | reverse complement strand
CGGTGACATTTCTGATAGCCGAAGGCCGTGCACAGCCCCGGACACTCGTTGCCGTTGTCGCGGCTGCTCGGCCCACACGCCACCAGAAGTAACAACGTCGCAACACCAAGCGATAGAGCCCTCATCGCCGGCGAAATTCGCCTCAGTTCAGGCTGCCGTCAACAGAAGAATCTAGAGCGTCGCGCGCAACTTGCGCAGAGATCTGCACAATCACCCGGTAGTCGCACTCACTAGCTGACAGCTTCTGCGCCTTCGCCGAACACCGACACGATTCCTCTGTCGGCGAACGCGCACCACGCTAGGAGCTCGAGCAAGTAACCCTCGGCGGCACGTAGCTCACCCGCAGCAACAGAGAGTGACGCCATCCACGATAGCGTTCTCGCGCGCGGCTTCGCATCGGCATCGCCCGTCGATGTTGAATCGTTTGGCGTACTCATGTTCGATGGTGCTTCACGGACGGTGCCAAGATTGGCTCGAACGAGCCGATTTTCGGGATGTGGTGTCTCGCGGACTTGCGGACGTAAATTCCGAGCGAGAACGCACACGAGCGGCGCCGCTCGGATTTGTAAGATCGCGATCACGCTCGGGAGAGTAAGGCCGTAGGGAAAGGTCGCCAGAGCTCTGCCAGGGGTTGGACGCCGCCGCTCGTCGAGCGGTCGCCCAGCACATCGCGCCACGAGCCCGGCGGCAGTGAAATCGTCGTGTCGCGCCAGCCTTCCGCGTTCACACCGAGCCGGGGCACGATCGTGATGAGGTCGTCGCCGCGCGAAAACGCGAACACGCGATGTGCGTGCGGGCCTGACGCGTCGAGCGCGCGATACGTACCTTCGAAGCGCGCCGGCAGCTTGCGCCGCAACCCGAGCACGCGGCGGATCGTCCAGATCTTCGCGCTGCCGAGATCGGTCGTCTCGATGACCGTGCGAGCTGTGGCGTCAGCGCTCCATCGCAGGCGCTCGCGACGCTGCTCGAGATCGATCGCGCGCCGATTGTCGGGATCGACAAGGCTGTCGTCGCGAAGCTCGGTGCCTTGATAGAAGTCGGGGACACCGGGCGCGGTCAGCTTGACGAGCAGCTGAGCGAGCGCATTGCGATCACCGTGCGGGGTCAGCTCGGCTGCGAACCGCGCGACGTCGCCAACCAGATCACGATCGCCATACACGCCGTCGCACCAGCGGTCGATCGCTGCTTCGTACGCTTCGTCGGGATGACGCCAAGACGTGCGCAGGCGCGCTTCGCGCGAGGCCTTGCGCGCATATGCCTTCGCGCGATCCAGCGGCAGCGGCCACGCGCCTACGAGGTTCTGCCACATCGCATATTCGAGCACGCGATCGGGCGAACCGACCCAATATCGATCCGCGCGCACGCGCCACCGCAGCACGGCTTCACTCCACGCGTCCGGAATCTCGGAGATCACGGCGATCCGTGCGCGGACGTCTTCGCTACGCTTGGTGTCGTGCGTCGACGTGGTGAGGAGCCGGCGTGGCTGGTCTCTCGCGAGCGCGCCGTGCACGGCAACCGGCGGGTGCGCGAACCGGCGAAGCTCGGCGCCGACATCGTTGCGCGCGACGAGCCGTACCTGCCGATAGAGCACGGTGTCCTCGTCGCCCTTGGCGGTGATCGCGCCGGTGACCTGCTGCGTGGCATAGGCGAGCTCGATCGTGGCCTCGCTGGTGAGCTCGAACGCGAGTGCCGCCTCGAGGTACGACAAGAGATCTCGATCGATATCCGGCCGCGCATCGGAGGCGGCGGTCACCGCGGCGGCGATCCGATCGCGATCGATGCCACCTGCCCCGCGCGCATCTTCGCGCAGGTACGTTCGGTACACCGGATAGCCCGCGAGGATCTCGCGGATCGCGTTCTCGATCTCGACACGCGTGTAGTCGCGGCACGCCGGGCTCGCATGACAGGCCCGGACCGCGAGCTCGGTGAGCCGGGCGAGCTCGCTATGCAGTGCGTCCGACATGACCTCGATCCGCGCGCGACGGCTCGCACCACCGGGATCCCACGGCTGTTCGGTCAGCGCCTCGAATGCGCGCGTCAGCTTGGTCTCGCCGGCGGGATCGACGAACAGACCGCCGAGCTTCTCGCCGAGCTCGTAGCCGGTCGTGCCCTCGATCGGCCACGTCGGTGGCACGTGCTCGTCGGCGGTCACGATCTTCTCGACGACGATCCACGCGTCGGGCGCGCGCTCGCGCAGCCGCTGCAGATAACCTTCCGGATCGCGCAGACCGTCGACGTGATCGATGCGGACACCGTCGATCGTTCGGTCGGCGAGCCAGCCGAGGATGCGTGCGTGACTTGCTTCGAACACGTCAGGATCTTCGTTGCGGATCGCGACGAGCGAGTTGATATCGAAAAATCGGCGGTACGTCACGTGGTCACTCGCGACGCTCCAGTGCGACAGCCGATAGTTTTGCGCCTCGAGGATCGCATCGAGCTCGGCCGGATCGGCATTGACCGCGGCGAGCTCGTCGGCGATCGCGCGCGCACACGCCTCCTCCGTACACAGCGCGGCGAGTCGCACCGCGAGCACGGCCTTGTCGCGATGCCGGCGGCGCCTCGCATCGATCTCGCGGCGCAACGGCGATGGCAACGCCGATAGCGCATCGCCGAGAAATCCGAGCTCGTCATGCCGGATCCGTTCACCCGCGCGTCGCACGAGCATGCCGAGCGAACGGGGCGCGATAGGGAGCTCGACATCGCCGGCCTTGACGCGGAACTTGCCTTTGCCGTCGTGGACGATCGCCAGCGCGCCGCTCGTCAGCGCACGGCCGTAACGCTCGGTCAGGATCGGGAGCAACACGCGATCGTCGCTGCCCGAGGTGGATCGAGCCGGGCTCTGCCCGGCGAGCGTGGTCGACCAATCGACGTCGAAGAAGTGTGCGAACCGGCTCGAAGGACCGTTCTCGAGCACGTCGAGCCACCAGCGATTGCCGCGGCCGGCAATCGACATGTGATTCGGCACGATGTCGAGCAGGATCCCGAGCCCCGCCGCGCGCGCCGCCGCGACCAACGAGCGAAACCCGTCTTCGCCGCCGAGCTCCGCGCTGACCCGATCGGGATCGACCGTATCGTAGCCGTGGGTCGAGCCTTCGGCCGCCTGCAGGATCGGTGAGAGATACAGGTGGCTGATGCCGAGCTCCGCGAGATACGGCACCGCGGCTTCCGCGTCTGCGAACCGAAACCTCGCATGAAGCTGCAGGCGATAGGTCGCGCGCGGTGCGATCACGGAATCCTCCGGAACAACCACGTCGAGCGTGCGATCACGGGAAGCTCGGCACCGGCCGCAAACCGCTCGCCTCCGTCCTCGCCCGCAAAGCCGCGTTCGGTGTCGAACACGCGACGCCAGCCCGCGCCCCACTTCGCCCCCGGCAGCCGCAGCACGCGATTCTCGGGATGGCCGTGAAACACCAGCAGGAACGTTTCGTCGAGGATCGGCTCTCCGCGATCGTCGGGGACCGAGATCCCCGCGCCGTTCAAGAACACCATCAGCGATGGCGTGCCCGAGGATTCCCAGCCTTCGTCGGTCATCTCCTCGCCGTCGAGCGTCAGCCAGCCGATGTCGGGCAGCGCCTGCTCGCCGCGCTTCCTGCGGATCGGCTTGCCTTGAAACCAGCCGCGACGGCGGAACACCGGGTGTTCGCGGCGGAGCTGAGCGAGCTTGCGCGTGAACTCGAGGAGTCCATGGTCGGCCGAGGTCCAGTCGAACCACGACAGCTCGTTGTCCTGACAGTAGGCGTTGTTGTTGCCCTGCTGCGTACGGCCGATCTCGTCGCCACCGAGGATCATCGGCACGCCTTGCGACAGAAACATCGTCGCGAGCATGTTGCGTTGCTGCCGCGCACGTATCGCGTTGATCTGTGGATCGTCGGTCGGCCCCTCGGCGCCCACGTTCCACGAGCGGTTGTGACTCTCGCCGTCGCGATTCTCCTCGCCGTTGTCCTCGTTGTGCTTCTCGTTGTACGAGACGAGATCGCGCAGCGTGAAGCCGTCGTGCGCCGTGACGAAGTTGATGCTCGCGTGCGGGAACCGGCCGCCTTGCTGATACAGATCCGAGCTGCCGGTGAGCCGCGACCCGAGCTCCTGTAGCGAGCCCGGCTCTCCGCGCCAGTAATCGCGGATCCAGTCGCGATACTTGCCGTTCCACTCCGACCAGAGCGGCGGAAAGTTGCCGACTTGATAGCCGCCCTCGCCGACGTCCCACGGCTCGGCGATCAGCTTCACGCGCGAGACCACCGGATCCTGCTGGATCAGATCGAAGAACGCGCCGAGGCGATCGACCTCGTGCAGGCCGCGCGCGAGCGCCGATGCAAGATCGAATCGAAACCCGTCGACGTGCATCTCCTCGACCCAGTAGCGCAGCGAATCCATCACGAGCTGCAGCACGTGCGGGTGACGCATCTGAAGCGTGTTGCCCGTGCCGGTGTAGTCCGTGTAGTAGCCGGGGTTCTCGCCCGACAGCCGGTAGTACGCTTCGTTATCGAAGCCGCGCATCGAGAGATGCGGGCCCAGGTGGTTGCCCTCGGCCGTGTGGTTGTAGACGACGTCGAGGATCACCTCGATCCCGGCGCGGTGAAGGCCGCGGACCATCTGCTTGAACTCGGCGACAGCGCCGGTCGCACTGCGCACGCTCGCGTACTCGGGATGCGGCGCGAAGTAGCCGATCGAGTTGTAGCCCCAATAGTTGCGGAGCCCGCGCTCGAGCAGAAACCCGTCGTGCACGAACGCGTGTACCGGCAACAGCTCGACCGCCGTGATCCCGAGCGCGTGCAGATATTCGATCACCGAAGGGTGTGCGAGCCCGGCGTACGTGCCACGCAGCGTCGCTGGTACGTCGGGATGCCGTGCCGTGAGGCCTTTGACGTGCGCCTCGTAGATCACCGTCTCGTTCCACGGGATCTCGAGCCGGCGGTCGTTCCCCCAGTCGAAGTAAGGCTGCGCGACGACCGATCGGAACGTGAACGGCGCGCTGTCCTCCTCGGACATCTCGCCCAACGGATCGTCCTTGTAACCGCGCAGCGCCGGCACCCACTGCAAGCCTTCGCTGATCGCCCGCGCGTAAGGATCGACGAGCAGCTTGTGCGGATTACACCGGATCCCGCGCGCGGGCTCCCACGGACCGTGGACACGGTAGCCGTAGCGCCAGCCGGGACCGATCTCCGGAACGTACGCGTGCCAGATCTGACCGATACCGGAGACGAGCGGGATTCGTTGCTCGTGCTCGACCTTGGGATCGAACAGGCAGAGCTCGACTTTATCGGCGACGCTCGAGAACACGGCAAAGTTCGTACCCGCGCCGTCGAAGCTCGCGCCGAGCGGGAACGGCCTGCCTGGCCAGACCCGCCGGATGCCGTCGCTCATGGGGCCAGTGCGCGATCCGGGACGAGCGCACGCGAGCGGCGCATCGCGAGAACGGTTTCGATCCGTTCGGGCCGCCCCCAATCACTCCACTCGACGCCCTCGAGCTCCATCGCGGCGAGGCGCTGCGGCGCTCGCTCGAGCATGTCGCGCGAGAAGCTGACCGGCAGATACGCGCCGTAGATGTACTCGATCGCGTCCTCTTCGTCGGGTGTCCCGATCAGCGGCACGAGCGAGTCGAGGATGTCGATCAATCGCGGCTCGGTGGTGCGGCCGAGCTCCCACAGAGCATCGACGGTGCCGCACGTGACCATCGTGTTCCACAACGCACCGGCGGCTCGCAGCTCGGTCGCGCGCGCGACAGAGGGCTTCTCGACGAAGCCGACCAGCGAGCGAACTTGCGGAACCTCGACGAGCTGATCACCGAGGCTCAGGTAGCCGAGCTCGGGATCGGGCTCGGACGGATGCGCACCGAGGATCACGACCGTGTCGCGCATCCGGGCGGCAACCCCGCGCGCGGCGCGAACTTGCTCGACGTACTTCGATGCGGGGGCGACGTAGTGATCGGTCGGCGTGATCGTGACGATCGCGTTGGGATTCCAGCGCTTGATCATCGCGAGCGCGATGTAGAGCGCCATGCCCGTGTCACGGGCCGCGGGTTGGCGGAACACGTGATCGCTGCGACCTGCGAGCTGAGGCTTCGCGATCTCGCCGTGGTGAGTGCCGATCACGGTGATCGTGCGTGATGCAGGCGTCAGCCGGTTCAGGCGATCGAGCGTGTGCTGGAGCATCGAACGATTGCCGAGCAGGCAGCAATATTGCTTCGGGATCCGACGACCGAATCTCCGTTGGACATAGTCCGAGAGCCGAACCCCTTCGCCGCCGGCGAGCGCCAGCGTCCAATCAAGATGAAGCGCATCGTCTTCAACGGGTTGAGTCGCGGAGGTTCGCAGCGCTTCGAGCTCACTCGGCGTAGCCATCTGAACCCCGCTTTGCTTGTTCTGTGCCTATCGGCTTGCCGCTAATCAACGGTCGGTTGGCAGCGAGCCGGCCCGTTTCTCGTGGTGGTGCGCGGGCTTCCGCGTGGTGTCGACGCATGTACGACCGGGAGCGGGCGAAGCCGCACACTGATGCATGTGCGCGCGTGCGTTCGGGCGGCGCTCCGTTACTCGCCGGTCGTGCGGCACGCTCGCTGCAACAGGTCATCCGCAGATCCTGCGCCATGACTTCCGAAAAGTTACAGGAGCTGTCGAAGATCATCGCGAGCGGCGAGGCGACGCTGTTTACCGGAGCCGGCTTTTCATCGGATGCGCGTGACACGGCCGGCAACGGATTGCCCGACTCGGCACAGATGGTTCGCGAGCTGTGGCCGCTGGTCTTCGGAGACGATCCGCCCGACGACAGCACGCTCGCGGATCTCTACGACGTCGCGCTGCTGCGCGCGCCCGAACGGCTCCGCGACTACATGACCTCGCGACTCAGGATCGGCGACGGAGAATTGCCGCGCTCGTACGCGGCCTGGTTCAGCGGACCATGGCGACGGATCTACACGCTCAACGTCGATGACCTCGAGGTCGCGGTCGCTCGGCAGTTCGAGCTCCCACGCAGGCTGCGCAGCTTGTCGGCGCTTTCCGATGGCCCGTCATCGGAATCTTCCGAGCTCGACGTGATCCACCTCAACGGGATCGCCGGCGACGATCCTCGCCAGGTCACGTTCTCGACGATGCAGTACGCCGCCCGGCTGTGCATGCGCGACCGCCACTACGAACAGCTGATCGAGGATCTGCGCGCCTCGCCGTTCGTGTTCGTCGGCACGACTCTCGACGAGGCCGTGTTGTGGCAACACCTCGAGCTCGACCGCCAGATGACCGGCAACACGAAGCGGCCGCACTCGTTCCTGATCTCGCGAGCCCTGACGCGTGCGCGTCAGATGTTGCTCTCGCATCATCGCATCCACTGGATCCAGGCAACCACCTGCGAGATCGCCGACGACGTGCTGTCGAGTCTGCTAGTCGCGGCCGGGATTCGCGAGACCGAGCCGATGCAACATCTTGTGGATCGACATCCGATCGATGCCGGCGGCCCGCGCCGCGGCTGAAATATTTCCGTCGTGCTGTGCGAGCAGGCGCGAGATGTACCGACGCTCGAACTCGCTGATCACGTTTTGCTTGGCGTTCTTGAACGGGATGCCGACGTCGACCGGAACGGTCATCGACGCGTCGGAGCTCGTCGCGGTTTGCGACGGTGTCACGGTGATCGAAGGCTCGGAGCGCGGGCTCGGTGCGGGAGCCCGGCGCAGCGAGTCTTCGCTGTCCGGAGATTCTGCCAGCAGCACCGCACGCTCGATCACGTTGCGCAGCTCGCGCACGTTGCCGGGCCAATCGTGCTTCGTCATCAGGTCGATCGTCTCTTGCGCGATCTGCGCGGCCTCGCCGCCCGGCGTGGTCGCGAGGATGTGCTCGATCAGGAGCGGTAGATCGTCTTTACGGTCGCGCAGCGGCGGGACGTGCACGCGGGCGACGGCGAGCCGGTAGTACAAGTCCTCGCGGAATCGGCCGCGATTGACCTCGACGCCGAGATCGCGATTGGTCGCGGCGACGATCCGGACGTCGACCTCCATCGTCTTCGAGCCGCCGACGCGGCGAACCTCTTTGCGCTCGAGCACGCGGAGGAGCTTCGGCTGCATCGCGAGCGGGAGCTCGCCGATCTCGTCGAGGAACACCGTGCCGCCGTGCGCGCGCTCGAAGGCGCCCGCGTACGAAGCGGTCGCGCCTGTAAACGCGCCGCGCTCGTGGCCGAACAACTCGCTCTCGATCAGGTTCGGCGGGATCGAGCCGCAGTCGAGGACGACGAACGGGCCCTTCTCGCGCGGCGAATGATCGTGGAGCGCTTCGGCGACGAGCTCCTTGCCCGCGCCGGTCTCGCCGGTGACGAGCACCGTCGCATCGCTCTTTGCGAGCTTCTCGAGCCGCGCGAACATCTCGCGCATCTTCACCGAGCGCCCGATCATCGAGCCGTAGCGGTCGGTATCGGCGAGCTCGATCTCGACCGAATCGCCGAGTGGCTCGAACTTGAAGCGGGTCGAGCCGAGTGCGATCTGCGCGCCCGGCTGGATGTACACGTCGTTGATGCGAAGGCCGGCGACGTACGTGCCGTTTGTCGAGTCGAGATCGCGAAGGCGATAGCCGCGATCGTCGAGCTTGATCTCGCAATGCAGGCCGGAGACCTTCGAGTCGCTGAGCTGGACGTCATTGCCGCGGCGCGCGCCCACCCGGATCACGGATGCCTCGATGTCGCGAACCAAGCCCGCGTCGGGACCGTTGACGACCTCGACGCGGCATCTGCGCAGCCGTGCACTCGTGGCGCGGCCTCCGATGTATGTGACCCAGGTTCCTGAGCGCAGGTCGTCGACCGGCATGGACCCGCGCACCTTAACACAAGGTCGCGATTTCTTAAGGAGAGACGATCCAGGTGCCGATCGCAGCCGCTTCGACGGCAGCATCGCCGAGGTAGACCGGCGGAATCTGGCGCTTCGCGGTGAACCAGACATCCGCGAGCCCCAGGGCGGTCGCGCTGCCGACCCCGAGGACGGCCAAAGCGCGACTCCGCCGCTCGAACGCGCCCGCACAGAGCGCCGCGCCCACGGCCCCGATCAGCGCGCCGGTCGCCTGGACCAGCCACTTGTCGCGTTTCGGCCCGGTGACCGCTTCGAAGCTGCGTAGATGGACGATCGGCCACAGTCCCGAGGCGACGTAGAACAGCCCTTGTGCGAGGGGCGCGAGGCGAGGCTTCATGCCTTCGGATGCGGAGCAACGTTCGCGCCGGGTACGACGCCGACCGAGATCGAGAGTGCGTCTTCCCGGCACACCGCCATGTGCCACCACTTCGATGGGATGTAGAGGAAGTCGCCGGGCACGAGCGTCGCGGTCTGGAGCGGCGCGGTCTCCGCCTGGAATCCGAAGAAATCGCGCGGCGGAAACGGCGCGAGCTTCTCGACCGTGTTCTCTCGGAAGTAGTAGTCCTTGATCCCGACGGTCTGCGCGATGAACACGTCCTCGATGTCGTAGTGCCAGCCAAAGCCGTGCGTGCCGCCGGGCGTCACGAAGATCTGGACCTGCACGCTGCCGGGCAGATCGCGCTCGAAGCCGGCGGCGACGCGGCCGAGGATCGCGTCGCAGCGCTGGGTGTGGCGCATGCAGAGTCCGACGCCGATCCGTAGGTAGGCGCGCATCTCGGTGAGGTCGCGCGGCGGTGGCAGATCGAGCTTCTTGCCTTGCGCGCAGACGATCACATCCGGTGGCGGATTCGTCGCCGCGAGGACGCGTCCGAGGATCTCCCAATCGAGCAGCGGAATCGCCGCGGTCGCCGACGCCGGCTGCGCCCAGGCGCTGCGATGGAGATAGCCCTCGAGGAAACCCTCGAGGGCCAGGGGGGCGATCCAGTCGCGCAGCACGCTGCCGCTTGTACCAAACAGCGAAGGGCCGTGCAGGCACAAACGGCGCCCTCATCGATACGCTTGTGGGGTACCGTCCCGGCCATGTCCAGCGTCCCTGCTGATCTCGCGCGCCTGACCGAGCTCGATGCCGCCTGGGCCGTTCACGGATCTGGAGCTCGCCTCGATGCGGTCCGCCGTGCCGGGCGCAAGCTACGCGATCGGATCCTCGCGACCGGCACGGCGCGCTGCGTTCGCACCGAGGACGTCGCGACATTTCCGTATCCGACGCGATACGGCCTCCAAGGCGTCGCGAGCTCACCGGCGCCGTATCTGTTCATGCGCAATCGCATGCACCTCGTGCAGGTCGATGCCGGCGGACGGACGATCACGATCCTCGTCAATCCGACCGATGCCGTGCGTTCCTCGGCGGCGCCGTATTTCGCGCGGCTCGAGCAAAAATTCGGCGTCGTCGCTCGCAAGTTGCTCAGTACCGTTCACGTCACGATCGAGCAAGCGCTCGCGAGCTGGAATGTCTCGCCGGAGACGGTCGACTACATCACGTTCGATCACCTCCACGTTCAGGACGTACGCGGTTTGCTCGCGCCCGGCCCCGGCGGTCGCGCGTATCTGCCGAACGCGAAATTACTCGTCCAGCGCGGCGAGCTCGATACGCTCGCGAGCATTCACCCGCTGCAAGTCGAGTGGTACATCCCGGAATGTCTCGCCGGCGTGCCGCCGGATCGGATCGTCCGGCTCGACGGTGATTACGCGATCGGCGGTGGCTTCGCGCTGGTCCGGACCCCCGGACACACGGGGGGCAACCACACGATTGTCGTGGTCACCGATCGCGGGGCGTGGACGATCAGCGAGAACGGGATCTGTGTCGACGCGTATGCGCCGGGGATCAGCCGGATTCGCGGGCTCGCACGTCACGCGCGCGATGCCGGCGTGGAGGTGATCCTGAACGCGAACACGCGCGAAGGGTCGCTCGATCAGTACACGTCGATGGTGCTCGAGAAGACGCTCGCAGATCCGGTCGCCGATCGGCCGGAGCTGCCGCAACACGTCGCATCGTCCGAGCTCGTCCCGCACGTGCTCGCACCGGGGCTATCGCCGAGCTACACGCACGGCGCGCTGACGTTTGGCAATGTGGTCACGCGGGTAGCAGCCAAGCGCGTGACGGCGTAGTCGACCATGCGCCAGATTGGCACCAGGCGCTCGCCGGCAGGCCAGAACGGCGTGATTCTCCCGAGCGAGTTGATGGCGTCCGCGTAGTTACAGCGGCGCGGCGGTTGCTAGTCTAAGGCGCCATGTCGGCGATCGTATCGTTGCTGAAAGTCATGACGTTGCGCGACGCCGAGGCGATGGTGCTCGAGGCCGGCAAGATTCCGAATCTGCGGCGCAAGGGGCAAGTCGAGGCGCTGGCGATGCCGGCACTCGATCCGCAGCTGATCGCGGAGTTCGCGGCGCCGTTGCTCGAAGGAAAGTCGATCGACGACGGTCCACTGATGGTGACGTTTGTCGACGGAGACTCGATGTTTCCGGTGACGATCGAGCGCGTTCCCGCGGGACTGCGCATGGTCGTCCGGAAGCCGGCGAACAAGGCACGGCCGAGCGCGCCGGCGCCGGTGCGTGCGGCCGTCGTCGAGCACGAACAGCCCGAGGTCGCGCGACCGGCGCCGCGGGCGGTCACCGATAGCTCGGCGGCACACCGGCAGCTCGCGCGGCTGCTAGCGACTCCGCTCGCGATCGCGCGCGACCGAGGCGCATCGGATCTCCTGTTGTCGACGGGCCAGACCGCGAGGATTCGCGTCGATGGCAGGCTCGAGACGATCGACGTCGCGATCGATGACGGCGAGCTCGTCGATTGTGTCTCCGCGCTCGCGACCGATGTCGCCGGGGTCAGCGCCGACTTCAGCCTCGAGATCGAAGGGACGCGGCTGCGCGTCAACGCATTCGATCATCTCGGAGGTCACGCGATCGCGGCGCGGATCATTCGCGACCGCATCCCGAGCCTGACCGATCTCGAGCTGCCGCCGGAGCTCGCAGGCGTCGTCGAGCTTCGCGATGGGCTCGTGCTCGTGTGCGGACCGACGGGCTCGGGCAAGTCGACGACGCTCGCCGCGCTGATCGATCTGCTCGACCAACGCCGCGCGGCACACGTGATCACGCTCGAGGATCCGATCGAGTATCGGTTCCCGGCGCGTCGCTGTCTGATCCATCAGCGCGAGCTCGGGACGCACATTCCATCATTCGCCGCCGGCTTGCGCGCCGCGCTGCGCGAGATTCCCGATGTGATCTTGCTCGGCGAGCTTCGTGATCCCGAGACGATCGCCGCGGCGCTGACCGCCGCCGAGACCGGCCATCTCGTCCTCGCGACGTTGCACGCGCCGAATGCCGCCGGCGCGATCGATCGCGTGATCGATGCGTTCCCCGACACGCAACAGCGCCAGATCCGACAACAGCTCGCGGCGGCCTTGCGCATCGTCATCACCCAGTTCCTGTTGCCGCGCCGCGACGGCGGGCGCGCACCCGCGATCGAATTCGTGCCGGTCACAGCGGCGGTCGCGAACATCATCCGCAAGGGCGACCTGCACACGCTGCCGACGGCGATCCAATCGGGTCGCGAGGCCGGCATGATCCCGCTCGAGCGCTCGCTCGCAAAACTGCTCGATTCCGGATCCGTGTCTCCCGTCGCGATCCGCCGCATCGCCGCCGATCACGACCTGCTCGCCGCGCTCTCCAGCAAGCTGCGGTGATGGCGACGCTGTCTATTTTGATAGCCGCAGCGTTCCCCGCCTACCTCCAGAGCTCGGTTCGGTTGATCGGATCGTGGACGGGTCCGGACACGTCGACTACACACGTGTTCTCTGGGATTACAGATCTTTGACGCGGACGCCGAGCTGCTGCGCGACGCGCGGCGCGAGGATGCCGCGATGGCAATGGCTCGAGTCCGCCTCGTAGCAGAGCAGCGCGACGCGATGGCCGCGCACCGCATCGGCGACGTTTGCGACGGCTTGCGCTGCGCCGTCGAGGTGATCGCGGTAGCGGCCGAGCAGGTCGTCGAGCTTGAGGTCGTGGCGGATCTTGCGGAAGGGATTGCCGGCCTCGCGCAGGTGCAGGTACTCGATCCCCGCCGCGCGCGCGGCATTGCCAAGCGGAGTCTTCGAGAAGCCGCGGCGGCGCGACAGCGGCAGGTCGCGAACGTCGATCAGTCGATCGATCTTGTTCGCCGCGAGGATCCCGAGGAGCTCGTCGAGTGCTCGGCCCTCGTACCCTATCGTGAACAGTGCCGTTCGCACGTTCACGATCTAGCAGCTAAGGCTTCTTGAAGCGCTCCCGATCGAGACCGTGCCGTTCGACGAGCGCCCACAAGTTTTTCCGATCCATCCCAGCCGCGCGCGCCGCTTGCGCGAGATTTCCGCGATGCAAGTCGAGCAGCTCCGTCAGGTAGCTGCGCTCGAACTGATCGATCGCCTCCTGCTTGACCTCGCGAAACGGCCGCGCGACATCGACACGCATCCCGCCTCGCGCGGTCACCGGGGGCAGCGCGACATCCGCATCTTCGATCATCGGACCTTGGGCGATCACCATCGCTTGATGGATCTTGTTCTCGAGCTCGCGGACGTTGCCCGGAAACTCATAGGCGGCAAATCGCGCGAGCGCCGTCGGTGAGACCGCATCGATGACCTTGCCGAGCCGCGCGCGATACTTCTGGACGAAATGATGCACGAGTAGCCCGATGTCTTCGGGCCGCTCTCGCAGCGGCGGCAGGTGCATCGGAAACACGTTGATCCGGTAATACAGGTCTTGTCGAAAGCTGCCGCGTGCGACGAGCTGGTCGAGATCGCGGTTCGTGGCGGTGATGATGCGCACGTCGACGCGACGATCGGTGTCATCTCCGATCCGGCGAAATTCCTGCGATTGCAGTACGCGCAGCAGCTTGGCCTGCAGCGCCATCGGCAACTCGCCGATCTCGTCGAGAAACAGCGTGCCCGTGTGCGCCGCGGCGAGCAATCCCTCGCGATCGCGCGTCGCATCTGTGAATGCGCCCCGCACATGTCCGAACAGCTCGTCCTCGAGCAACGCCTCGGGAATCGCCGCGCAGTTGACGACCACGAACGGCGCATCGTGACGCGGTGAGGAGTTGTGAATCGTTCGCGCGACGAGCTCCTTACCCGTCCCGCTCTCACCGAAAATTGCGACCGTGACATCGGTCGCCGCCACCATCGCGATCCGGTCATAGAGCTCTTTGATCCAAGATCCGGATCCGATCAGCACGTCGCTCTTGCGAGGCCGGCGCTTATCGCCGCGCTCGAGATTCGGCGAAGGGCGAGCGACGCGGAACACCAGCTCGGGTGTCGACAGCGGCCGGGTCACGACGTCGGCAGCGCCACATCGGTTCGCGAGCGCGATGCCCTCCCCTGCAGTGGCGACGAGCACGACGCGCGCGCTCCCACCGATGGAACCGAGGTCGCGAACGAGCGTTGGCGTCGGCACGGGCTCGCAGTCGAGCAACACCACGTCGAACGGAAGTCCCGCTGCGAGCGCGTTGCGGAGCTGCGCAAAGGCGCCTTCGCGCGTCGACCAGACTACCTCGCTCGCGTGATCGCCGAGCAGCTCGGAGATCGTGTCGCGGGTCGACGAGGTCTTGTCGACGACCAGCACTCGCGGCGGCATCCTCGGATTATAACCCTCGAAGCTCCCGACGAGGTCTATCCGTCGCGCTGCGGATCAGCGTGGCCTGTCGCACGTTGCGAGGCGTTCTCGGTCTACCGGTCGCGCTGCGGATCGGCGTGGCCTGTCGCACGTTGCTAGGCGTTCTCCGGCTGCATGTGTCGCGACAGCGCGGCGATCGTGTCGGATCGCGTCCTTCGAAATTGCGACGAGGCCTACCAGTCGCGCTGCGGATCCGCGTGGCCGGTCGCTCGTTGCTGTGCCTTCTCCCGCTGCATGCGCCGCGACAGCGCGTCGAGACCGTCGAGCTTCCTGTCACTCGGCGTCGTCGGACCCGTGCCTTGACCATGATCGCGCGGATTATGTCCGCGCGGCTTCGCGCCCGGCTGACCCCGCTGGCCGTTCGAGCCTTGCTGCCCGTTCGAGCCTTGCTGCCCGTTCGAGCCTTGCTGCCCGTTCGAGCCTTGCTGCCCGTTCGAGCCCTGGTGCCCGTTCGAGCCTTGCTGCCCGTTCGAGCCCTG
>JAQBQF010000196.1 GCA_028287115.1 Myxococcales bacterium | reverse complement strand
CGCGCCATCGCGATCGTCCATTCCCAGTCATCTTCATCCACCGGCTCGGGCTCGGCAACAATCGTCGCGAGCGGAAGCGGCGCTCTCACAACGATCGGTGCGGGCTGGGTCGGGGTTTTTGCCAGGCTCGGGCGTGCGACGACCGCCGGCACCGACGCCGGCCATTTCTCGAGCTGCAGCGCCGCGAGGTCGTCGTCGCGCCAGCCGACGATCCGCCCGCCGAAGCCATCATCGAGCACCGGCCGGGTCGCGAGGACCCGGTTTTCGGCGGTGAGCGTCAAGCCGAACTGGTCGAGCCGCACAAAGCCCCACCGCTTCATCAACCTTCCGATGGCACCCATGCAAGCTTGCTCTGCAGCCGCCAGGCCAGCTCTGTGAGGCGAAAGGGCCCGTAAGGCCACAGAACGCCGAGTGCTCCTCGCCCCGGAAATCACAGGCGGGACAACCGACCTCGCCTGATCGGAGCCCAGGCCCCCAGCCCGGCAACTCTGTGCAGGCTTGGGACAAACCCGTGCGACACCCGCACGGACCTAGCGGCCCTGGTATTTCGGCGGCCGGCCTTCGGCAAAGGCGGCGAGCCCTTCGTCGCGATCTTCACTGAACAGCGTGACCTCGTAGCACTCTCGCTCGATGGTCAGGCCGTCCTCGAGAGCGCGACCGTAGCCGCGTTCGATCGCCGACTTCGCCGAGGTCACCGACAGCGGCGCGCAGCCCGCGAGATCCGCCAGCATCGCGTCGACGGTCGCGCGCAACGACACCCGCGGCGCGATTTGATGCACGAGTCCGATCTCGAGTGCACGCTTCGCCGACACGCGACGGCCGAGCAGGATCAGCTCCTTCGCGCGCGCTTCGCCGATCAGACGCGGCAAGCGCTGCGTTCCACCCGCGCCGGGCATGATCCCGAGGCGCACTTCGGTGAGCCCCATCTCGACATCGTCGGCGCAGATCCGGAAGTCACATGCGAGCGCGATCTCGAGACCACCGCCGTACGCGGACCCGTTCATCATGCAGATCGTCGGCTTGCGAAGCTCGCCCCAGCTATTGATCGCGCCCGCGATCGCATTGATATACGAAGCGGCTTCCTCGGCCGGTACGCCTTTTCGCTCCTTCAGATCGGCACCGGCGCAGAACGCCTTGTCACCTGCGCCGGTCAGCACGATCGCGCGCACGTCGTCGCGCTGGCCGAGCTCTTCGGCGAGCTCCGTCAATTTCAGATTTACCGCGCGCGAGAGCGCGTTGCGCACCTCGGGTCGGTTGAGCGTCACGAACACCGCCGGACCGTGTTGCTCGACGAGGATCTCCGACATCAGCTTCCCATCTCTGCGCGGCGTCGCGCTCGCGCCTGCTTCCCGAGGTGCGCCTTGAGATACTTCGAAGGTAGCTCGTGACCGACGAAGCTCGCCGCCGTGCGCGATGCCTCGGTGAGCTTGTCGAGATCGATCCCGGTCTTGATGCCCATGCCGTGCAGCATCGCGACGACATCCTCGGTCGCGAGGTTGCCCGATGCCCCGGGAGCGTACGGACACCCGCCGAGCCCACCGGCGGCGGCGTCGATCGTCGTGATGCCCATCTGCAGCGCGGTGACGCAGTTCGCGAGCGCCGTGCCCTGCGTGTCGTGGAAGTGCACCGCGATCGCGCTCGCCGGATGTTTCGCGAGCACGCGCCCGAGCACATCTTCGACCTGCTTGGGATTCGCGACACCGATCGTGTCACCGAGCGAGACTTGATAGACACCGAGGTCGCGCAACCGTCCGGTCAGCTCGACCGATCGTTCGGGGTCGACGTCACCTTCATAGGGGCAACCGAACACGGTCGACACGTACGCGCGCACGGAGACTCCGGCGGCGAGCGCGGGCTTCACGACCTCGTCGAAGGCCGTGAGCGTGTCGGCGATCGTCTTGTTGACGTTCTTCTTGTTGTGCGTCTCCGACGCCGACAAGAACACCGCGATCTCCTTCATGCCCGACGCGAGCGCCGTATCGAGGCCGCGGCGATTCGGGACGAGCGCACTCATCCGAACGCCCGCGGGCCGATGCACGCCGCGCGCGACCTCGGCCGAATCCGCGAGCTGCGGGATCCATTTCGGCGACACGAAGCTCGTGATCTCGATATCGCGAATGCCCGAAGCGACCAGCGCGTCGATGAAGCGGATCTTGTCCGCGGTCGGAACGTTGCGGGCTTCGTTCTGCAAGCCATCGCGCGGCCCGACCTCGTAGATCGTGACTTCGGCAGGAAGCTTCATGAGGCGCCTCCCGAACCATAGTCGGCACATAGCCGATCGACCAGCGCCGGGGTCAGGTCCTCTAGCGTATCGATCACCAGGTGCGCCCCGCTCTGGTCCCAGCCGCCGAAATTACCGGCCCGAACGCCGACGACGATGCACCCGGCCGTCCTGCCAGCTGCGATTCCGGCCTGGGAATCCTCGACGACCAGGCAGGTCGCGGCAGCGACGCCGAGTGTCGCGATCGCGGCTAAATAGCCATCCGGCGCGGGCTTGCTCCGGGTCACGTCCTCGGCGGCGACGATGACCTCGAACGCCGCGTCGGTGCCGAGGATCGGCAGCACCTGAAGCACCTCGAGCCGCGAGCTTCCGGTGACGAGCGCGCGCGGGCGGCCGCGCGTCCACGCGAGCATCTCGCGGGCACCCGGCAGAACCGTGATGCCCTGCTCCTTGATGACCTCTTCGCGCAGGTCGGCGGTCTGCGCGATCGTCTCGGCGCGCGTCCACGTGAGCTGCGGATAGCGCGCCTTCAGGCTGTCGTAGATCGCGATCCACGACCGGCCGATGATGAAGTCACGATCGTACTGCTCGATCGTGATCCCGTGCTTGCGCTCGAGCGCCCGCGCCATCGCCTCGGCGGTCTCGCGCTCCGAGTCGACGAGCGTGCCGTCGAGGTCGAACAAGAACCCGCTGATCGAGGCCGGCACGCGGCCAGTTGTAACACGCTCGGCTTAGAACGGGCCCCAACTGCCGCGATCGCACGCCACGTTGCCGAGGCCCTTGTCATCGACGAACTCGCCGAACGCGACGCACATCTCGAAGCCGAACGGCAGGGTGTGGCCGGAGTCGTTGTTCCACTCGCAGTGGATGTCGACGGAATCGCCGGCATTGAGCGTCAACGGCGAGGCCGGGTCGTGGCGATCCTCGGGCGGATGGAACGTGTAGGAGGGGTCCCAATCCTGGCTGAACGCGCGCGTCTTGACGCCCGCTTGGGTCAGGTCGACGTTGATGTGCTTGCCCCACGCATGCATGTGCGGGATCAAGTACCAGAGCTTGAGCGTGTCGGTGATCTGGCAGTGGATGTCGTCGGTCGCGGTGCCCTGCGCGACATCGATCGCCGTATCGACGAACGCGAGGTTACCCGAGGGAATGTACGTCCCGCCTGGCTCGGCGAAGTACATGTTCATCGCGGACTGACCGCGGAGCGTCTGATCCGACGAGTTCAAGTAGTGGTGGTTCAGCACGATCTGCGCGCCCGCTGGGATGGGCCACACGAGGTTGCCGGGCGCCGCGTTCGGCGTACCCTCACCGCCTGCGCCTGCGAGAAACCGGAACGTCGCCATGTCGGAGTCCTTGCAGATCCGCTGCGTGCCCGGCGGCTGCGTCACCGTCGTGTAGTAGGCGACCGTGTGATGGCCCGGCGGCTCGTTTTGGAACCCGGTGACCGACTTCAGATCGACTGCTTTGTCGGCGATGATGTCGGTCCACGTGCACATCTCCATGTCGCTCGAGGGGGCGATGTTGTCGACGATTGGCGTGATGATCTGCCAACCCTTCCCCGCGGCCGGCGCCGCCGTGAGCGGAAGATCGGGAAGCACCTCGGGCCCTTGTGGAGCGGAGTCCGTGCCACACGCGATCAGAAACATCGATCCGAGGACGAGACCATCTAGCTTGCTCATTCGGGCTTCCCTTTCACGGTCCAAGACAAACGTTCGGCGTACAGCCGCATTGGTTGCTTCCGTTGCAGACGCACATCGTCGCGGTCCCGCACTGATCTGCGGAACCGCCGGACGTACACGTCTTGGTACAGAAGTGAGTGGTCGAATCGCCGATGATCGAGCACAGCGGCGCCGCTTGCGTCGTCGAACAATCGCCGAACGACGTGCAGAACTTACCGATGCCGAGCTCGTTGCCCGGATCTCCCGGGTGGCCGCACGTCGAGGGGAATGCGTCGGCCGTGTGAGCATCCGGTGTGCTCGGTGACTTCGTGCTGCTGCAGGCTATACAAAACACGATGCCGATGATGGTGGTTCGGAAGATCATACCGCCCTTATGCGACGTACCTTCCCCCGCATTACCCGACGAGGTCAACCCACGTTTCTCATCAGTTAGAACATGTTTTCTCGCTGTAGCTTTTCATGCGCAAGTTGGGTTTGTTCGTGCGCTTTAGGCCACGGGCGTAACCAAAATTGCAAGGTGAAGCACGATCCTCGTGTCATTGAATGGAGTCTCCATGAGCCGCCTTGTCTATCTCGTCAGCATTGTTGGTCTGATGTCCTGCGCCAACCGGGCGAAGCAATCGGTCTCGCTCTACGACTCGGGCGATTACAAGGGCGCGGCGCGAGTCGCCGACGAGGGACTCGCACGACATCCGGACGATGACGGCCTGTGGGGAATGCGAATCCGGGCCGCGCTCGCTCTTGGTGACGCCAACGGCGTGGCCGACGCGTATGAAACGTACGTCTCGCACCGCGGCGAAGACGACAAAGAGCTGATCCGGGATCTCGCGACCGCGACGCTCGGGCAGGCGCTCGCCTCACCGTCCGCGCGGCTCAAGATCGCGGCGATCGATGCGGTCGCCGAGATCGAGCTCCACGCGCTGACCGAGGAGGTGTTCCAGAAGCTCGGCGACGACGACGATCGGGTCGCCGCGTCCGCCGCCGTCGCGGTGCTCAAGGGTCACCCACAAGCACCGCAGATCGCCGACGAGATGCTGAGGAGCGAGAACGCGGAAGCGCGCAAGATCGCGGTCGACGGCATCGGCAAGAAGATCGGCAAGCTCGCGGTCGCCGACCTCGAGACCGCCGGCAGCGATCACGATCCTCGCGTGCGGCGCGCGGCGATCTACTGGCTCGGCATGATCAAGGACAAGGACGCCGTCGAGCTGATGACCAAGCGGCTGCGCGATCCCGACGAGAACGTGCGAGCCGCCTCGGCCCATGCGCTCGCGCGGATCGGTGTCGGCGATCTCGAAGCGCTCGGCAAGCAAGCGCTGAAAGACCACGCGCTCGCCGTGCGCCTTGCAGGCGTCGAGCTTTACGTCGCGGCACATCGCACCGACGAGCTCGTCCGGCTCGCTTCGGATCCCGATCCGATGGTCGCGGTGCAGGCGGCGATCGCGATCAAGCGCCCCGATCTCGGCGCGCAGGCGATCGAACGCGCGATCGCATCGGAAGAATGGACCGTGCGTGCCGGCGCCGCCAACGTGCTCGTCCAGGCAATCGGGAACCCAGCGGCGGCCCAGATCGCGCACCGGCTGATGAGTGACAAGGTCGTCGCGGTCCAGCTCGCCGCCGCGCGCGTGCTCGCCCATGGCGGCGATCCCGAAGCGGCCAAGCGCGTGTTCGCAGCGGCACTCGCGACCCCGGAAGGCATTGCCGCCGCGGCCGATCTCGCGGCGCTCGGCGATGCGTCCGGAAGCCACGCGCTGTCGAGCTTCGTCCGCGATCTCAAGTCGTCACCCGAGCAGCGCGCGGCAGCCGCAGCCGCTCATCGCACGGCGCGCAAGGTCACGCCCGGCCTGGTCGCCGCGCTCGCGGACCCAAACGGCCTCGTTCGCGTCGAAGCCGCCGCCGCGCTCGGCATGCTGTCGAAGTAGCTCGCGCCTGGCCCGATCGTGGTACGGAGGAGCCATGCGAATCCTCGCCTGCGCGGCCCTCTTGATCGCGTGCGGCAAAGCCGCGGACCACCAGCCACCGGCTCCTGCTCCCACGCATGAAGACCGCCACGATCAGGCGACAAGCGCACCGGAGCTCACGCTCGAAATCTCGATCGACGGCGTCACGACGACCTGGCATCGCGACGCCTTCGAGAAGACCCCGCACTTTGTCGGCAGTAACGCCGACGGCGAGGCCCGCAACGTGTGGTCGCTTCGCGAGCTCGTTCACCAGCTCGTGGGAGAGCACGCGCGCGTCGTCTCGATCACGGGAGCCGACGCGACCCAGGCGATCGATCCGGCGGCGTGGGCCGACGCGACTCGCATCCCGATCCTGCATACGACTCGCCGCGGGACGCTCAAGTTTCGTTGGGCCGACAAAGACGGCAAGTGGGGCGACTCCGAGGTGAAGGACGTCGCGAAGCTCGTGGTCGTCCGCTGATCCGCGTCACTCCCACGTGGCTTGCAGGATCAAAGACAGCACGCGTCCAGGTCCATAAACACCGGGCCGGATCAGCGGCCGAGCGTTCGAAAGGTCGTCTCCGCGGAGGACCGCAAGATACTCACGCGAGATCTGCCACGTCGCACTGGCCTCGATCGTCGTATAGGCAGGGATCGTCGTCATCTGGTTGATCGAGCTCTCGCCGTTGTAGATGACACGCGCGAGCGCGGACATCCTGGACCGTGGACCCACTTGCAACCACGCTTCTGCGCGATGGTGTGGGAGGTGAGACAGCGGATCATCGCCGAGGATATCGCTGTGCGCTTTGATGTAGTCGTACGCGGCGCCGAGCTCGATGTTCGCGTGAACGCGAACGCGACCGATCAGGTCCAACCCATACAGGTTGATCGTGCCGAGATTGACCAGCTTGCCAACGTCGGGCGGCTGAGTCGTTGCGACGATCGTCCCGTGTTGATGACGATAGAACGGTGCCAGCTCGACGTGGATGCGGTCCGAGACGTGCTCGATCGTGCGTAGCTCGGCGTGCGTGATGATCTCTGGAGCGAGGCTCGGATCTCCGACACCAGGTTGAAAGCGTTCGCGCAAGCTCGGGACCCGGCCCTTGCGGCCACCGGTCGCCGTGACTTCCAGACCACCGAAACGGGGGCGCCACCTGGCGACGGCTTTTGCTTCGAGCCATGGGCTCGCGCCAACGCCGACCGGCGTCGCAACGCCGACCGAGCCATCGAGCCGGACCGTTCGATGCTCGTACTGAAGGTCGCTGGCCGCCTCGACGACCGTGACGTCGCCGGTGGTCGGCACGGAGACAGCACCGGCTCCCGAGCTGACATCGACCGAATCATGATCGACGGTCACCGACGCCGCCCATCGCGCCTCCTTACCGATCGGATGGGTGACGAGTGCCATGCCGCCCGACCGTCTCGCGGACAGATCCTCGAGGGAGGTTTCGACGCCGAAGGTCGGATCTCGAAAGCTGCGCGACCGACGCAACAGGTAATGAAACCAAGCCTGTGCTTGAACCTGATAGCCACCGATCTTGTCATCGAGCTTCGCGGAGAGCCGAGCGTTGTGCTCCAGATCGACGAGCAGCAACGCCGTCGACGTCTCGCTTGGTGGCACCATGTAATGCCGGTCGTCTGCAAAACCGTCGAGCACGAACCGGCGGTCGCGATCTCGATACTCGAGGCGCACCGATCCGGCCGCATCACGGCGAGTCTCGTTGACAGAGCCGAATGGCGCACCGATCGAAAGGGACCGTCCGCCGGCGAGGCCAGACGCCGAGAGCCGAATGGCGAGATGCTTGGCGAGCGCGGCTCGAGCGGTGCCCGCGATCCCGAAGCTCGGAAGCGTGTCGCTGATCGCGCGCGCGACGACCGCCTGCGGTCCGATCGCATCACGGGTATGCACCTCGATGACCCCACCGGGGCCGCCGGGGCCGTCGATCGGAGACTGCGGCGTTGTCGAGACGCGAATCTGCACGATGTCCGTGATCGGGATCGAGGTCAGATCGAACGTTCCGTAGTACGGATCTCCGACGAGGACGCCGTCGATGAGAACGCTGACCTGACCCTTGCTCGCGCCACGGATGATGATGCTGGCGCCACCTCTGCCCGCTTGCTGAACCGACACATCCGGAAGGAGCGCGAGCGCCGTCGCGAGATCGACCGCGCCACGCGCCGCGAGCTGGTCTCCCGTCAGCCGCACTTCCGTATCACGGTCGAACGGCTTATCCGGGCGCTCGTCGTAGATCTCGATCGCCTCCGCTTGAGAGAGCTTCACCAATTCCTCGTCCGAGAGCACGGTGCCGGGCTCTGCGTTCGAGCCCATGGTTCCGTCCGCCTCGGCGCGCCCTCCCCACACCGATAGCGCGGCGAGCGCGATCAGTGAGTTGGCGAGCGCGCTCATGCACGGAGCGTGTCACAGCAAGATACCGATTGTGGATATTGCAAGGCGCTTACTCCACGAGCTGGGGTCGCCACTGGCCGCATGAGGAGCACACACTCCAACGACGATGTCATCGGGCTGTTACATGTCCCGTCGACGTAACCACCAAAGTCCCTCGCGTAACGCGCCTGTAACCAGAAAGGCAGGCTCGTTGTTACAAGCTCGCCGCATGGGAAGAACGGCCCCGGGCTTGCTGAGGTTCATCCAACGATGACTCGCTCCACTCTGATCTTTGGGATCGCGATCACCATCGCGGTTTCGTCACCGGCGGGTGCGGTTCCGGTTCCGCCATGCGACACGTTGCAAAACCCGATCTATCTCCAGGTCGGCGACACTCAGTTGAACCTCATGAAGCGGCTCGGGCGGGCTCTGCGCGACAACACCGCCAAGCCCATCACCCTCGTGTTCGTCACGAGTGGCTCGTGCGTGAACATCGACAACATGTATCACCGCACCGCGCCGATCACGGCGAACATGCAGTACGTCCCGTCGATCGCGGAGGACTCGACGTGGCAGCCGAGCTCGGCTACGCTCGCGTGCTCCCCGCCGACCGGTGGCGTGTTCCCGGATATCGCGAACTCCGCGCTGTTCAACAGCGCCTGCACGACGGAGACGCCGCCCACCAACGTCAAGCTGACGACCGGGCCGACCCAGGCCTACGTGCTCGCGGTGCCGAAGGCTTCGGGCGCGACCGCGATCACGTTCGAAGAAGCGTACTTCTTGTTCGGGTTCGGGCCGCTCGTCCTCCAGCAGATGGCGGGATCGATCACGCCCTGGACGGACGAGACCCAGCTGTTCATCCGCACGTCGACCAAGAGCACGCTGCTCGCGTGGGCTGCGAACATTTCGGTGCCGGTCTCGAAGTGGCACGGGATGGCGTTCGACGGCTCGCCGATGGTGGTCTCCGCGCTCCAGGGCTCGACGAATCCCGGCGCTGCGATCGGGATCCTCGGCGCGGAGGTCTACGACGCGAATCGGCTGTCGCTGACGGCGCTCGCGTTCCGCGCGAACGGCCAATACGCCGCGTATTACCCGGACTCGACCTCGACCTCGCGCGACAAGCAGAACGTCCGCGACGGTCACTACACCGTTTGGTCGCCGACGATCTGGATGAACAAGGTCACCGGCGGCTCACCCGACAAGCCGGACACGCAGTACGTGATCGATCTGATCGCGGGCAAGCCCGTCACGCCGGCACCGAGCTTCGAGTCGAGCGTGATCGTCGCCCAGGTCGGGCTCGTTCCCGATTGCGCGATGCGCGTCAAACGCTCGTTCGAGGGCGGCCCGCTCTCGCTGTACAAACCGTCGACGAGCTGTGTCTGCAAGTTCATGAGCAGCGTCGATGCGACGAGTTGTCAGAACTGCACGACGACGTGTGCGACCGGAACCTGCCGTGACGGCTATTGCGAGGAGTTCTAGATGCGCGCAGCCATCTTCATCGCGGTCATCGTGACGCTCGCGTGCTCGCCTGCGTGCAGCGATAGCGCGAACACGCAGAAGGATGCCGGGGTCAAAGACGGCGGCGTCGACGGTGGTGGAGGCCCCGATGCTTCGTGCTTCACCAACCCGATGACGCACTACGAGATCATCAACGCGTGCACGGGCTCGCAGAAGATCTATAAGGTCTCGCATCCGGCGCTGCTCGGGTCCGACGGCACGTTGCCGGCGCTGCCGTGATCCCGCGCTTCGCGATGACCTGTCGACGAGTGCGTCACCGCTTGCGACGAGCCGAGCTCGCTGCGATCGTCGCCGCGATCATCTTCGTCGGCTCCCCGGCGGGCGCCGAGGGCTTGCGCCCCGCTACGACGCACAATGGCTGGGCGATCGATCTCGACTCGTTCATCCAGATCGATGCGGTCCCGTGGAGCCAAGACGCAGTCGACGAGCTCGATCCCTCGACCGGCGAGCCGCTCAACACGACGACGATCTTCGTGCGGCGCGCATTCCTGCGCGCGGAAGCGCGTCGCGATAGCTGGTACGCGGCGATGGAGCTCGACGGCAACAGCGTCAAGGGACCGACCGCGCGACTGCTCGGCGCACAGGTCGCTTGGTCGTATCCCGGACCGAAGCAGCCACTCCTCACGATCGCCGGCGGGCTGATGCTGATCCCGTTCGGGATGGGCGTGCCGACCAACGCGCGGTTTCGGTCGTTCGTCGAGCAGCCGATGTTCTTGCAGGCGCTGTTTCCCGGCGAATACGACGCCGGACTGCGAGCGAGCGGCGAGTACGGCCTCGTGCGCTGGGTCGTCGCCGCGATGAACGGTGCACCGACCAAGGATCGACAATGGAACGGGCGTGATCCATCCGCGAGCTACGACGTCCTCGGCCGGATCGGTGCGGTCGTGCCGCTGCCGAATCGCGGACGCGTCGAGGTTGGCTTGTCCGCGCTCACAGGCTCGGGGTTGCACGCAGGCACGCCGCCGACCAAAGATCAGCTCCAGTGGGTCGACGAGAACCAAGATGGCATCGTGCAGACGACCGAGCTCCAGGTGATTCCCGGCATGGTCGGAACGCGCTCGCAGTCGTTTCATCACAATGCGATCGGCGTCGATGCCGCCGTACACTGGTGTTTGCGAGGGCTCGGTCATGGTGTCGCGTTCTTCGAGGGTGCGCTGTCGACGAACCTCGATCGAGCGGTGATCTACGCGGATCCGATCGCACAGTCGCGCGATCTCCGCGAGCTCGGCTACGCGCTCGGTGTCGTGCAAGATCTCGGCGACCATGCACTCGCCGGCGTGCGCTACGATCGCTACGACGCTGATCGCGATGCGAGCCAGCGCGCCGGCGTCGGTCTCGTGACGACAAATCAGGTGTTCTCGACGCTCGCGCTGATGGCCGCGGCGCGGTGGAACACGGTCCGGCTGATCGCAGAATACGATCACGCGCGGAACCCGACCGGACGCAGCGACAGCGGCGTGCCTACCACGTCGGCCTCTGATCGCGTCACGGTCCGCGCGCAGGTGGAGTTCTAGTGCGGTTCGTCGTCGTCATGCTGGCCGTGTGCGCGTGCGACGCGGCCAGCCCCGATCCCGGCCTGGGTGCGGCGCTGCAGATTCCCGGCGCCCAGTTCCGTCCCGGCCCGTTTCCGAAGCCGAGCGGTGGCCCCGCGGCGCTGTCCGCCGTCACGACGCACCAGACCGTCGTGATCGGACGCGAGCACGAGCGGCTGCACGGCATCCTCGGCTCGCGCGCGACGGCCGCGATCGTCGGGATCGACGGCGCGGACGGCACCTGGATCGTACCGGCCGGACCGCCCGACATCGACACGCCCGGATCGCCAACGGTGAGCTTCGGGTTCGGGATCGCGCGCGACAGCGCGCCCGGACCGTTCACGATCGCGATCGCCGCGGTCGACCTCGAAGGTGACGTCGGCGCGCCCGTGATGGTGGACCTGATGGCCCTGCCCGAGCTGGCTCCCGACGGAGACCTCGTGTTCGCGCTGACCTGGGACTCCACCGCCGATCTCGACCTTCACGTCGTCGATCCACTCGGTCACGAGGCGTGGTCGGGCGATCCGAATACGTGGCAGCCTCCGCCTCCCGGCCAGCCGGCCGACCCCGACGCATGGCGGACCGGCGGCATCCTCGATCACGATGGCAACCGCGA
>JAQBQF010000130.1 GCA_028287115.1 Myxococcales bacterium | reverse complement strand
GACCCTTCGCCGCCTCCCGCCGCTCGCCGCAGCGTTCGCGCTGATGGCGGCGGCGCTTGTCGCGACCGCGTGGTCGACGCGCTCCACCGTGATCGACGCCTCGAGCGCGGTGCGCGACGGCTACGCGATCGCGTTGCAGCAGGCAGTGCGGGCCGATTTCGCGGAGCTCGGGGGGCCGCCGGGAGATACCGAGCTCGCGGCGATGCTCGCGGAACACGAGGGCGAAGGCCTGCGCTACATCGCGACGCTCGATAACCACGGCCGGGTCACATCGTCTGCGGGCAAACCCGTTGGCGAGACGATCGGTCGATCGCAGCGAAAGATCGAGCACGTCGGCGATCGCATCCGGGTCGAGATGCGCACGCAATCTCACCGCGCGTGGGGCAGCGGAGGCCGCCCCTGGTGGATCGTCTTGGAGATCGATCCGTCGCAGGGCGACGAGCTACTCGAGGCGGCAACGTGGACGCTCGCGGTCGGCGGCATCGCGGCGCTGACGCTCCTCGGTGTTGCGATCGCGCTCGTCCGGCGGGAGCTCCGGCGTTCGAGCGAGCAGCAGAAACGCGAGCGCGAGAGGCGGCTCGCAAGTCTCGGCGAGATGTCCGCGGTGCTCGCGCACGAGATCCGTAATCCGCTCGCGTCGCTCAAGGGCAACGCACAGCTCCTCGCGGCGATGTTGCCGGCGGACGACAAGCCGCGGGCGAAGGCCGAACGTGTCGTCGATGAAGCGTTACGACTCGAGAAGCTGACGACCGAGCTGTTGACGTTCGTCCGCACCGGCGAGCTTCAGCGGGCAGCGGTCGATCCGGCGCAGCTCGTCCGCGACGCGAGCGTAGACCTCGCCGTCGAGGTCGCAGCGATCGGCGCACCGAGCACGTGGTCGCTCGACGGTGGCCGGATGCGAGAGGTGATCGTCAATCTGCTCGATAACGCGGTCGCCGCGGGACCGCCGGTGACCGCGGCGATCCGGACGGAGGACGGAAAGCTCGTGATCGAGATCAGCGACCGCGGTCCAGGGGTTCCGGCGGCAGATCGCGAGAAGATCTTCGAGCCGTTCTTCACGGGTAAGACCCGCGGTACCGGGCTCGGACTGGCGATCGCACGGCGGATCGTCGAGCTTCATCGCGGTACGATCACGGTCGGCGACGCATCAGGCGGCGGCGCGAAGTTTCGCATCGAGATTCCGGAGGCATGATCATGGCACGCATTCTCGTCGCAGATGACGAACCAGGCCTTCGCGAATTTGTCGCCGATGCGCTCGCGCTCGACGACCACGTCGTCGTCACCGCCGCCGACGGGAAGGCCGCCGCGAAGCTGCTCGACGAGCGCGCGTTCGATCTCGTGATCACCGATCTCAAGATGCCCGGCCTCGACGGGTTGTCGCTGCTGCGCAAGGTCCGAGCCGAACAGCCCGAGGTCGAGGTGATCGTGATGACCGCGCACGGCACGGTCGATAACGCGGTCGAAGCGATGAAGCTCGGTGCGTTCGAATATCTCCAGAAGCCGCTGAGCGGCCCGGACGAGCTGCGATTGCTCGTCGGTCGCGCGGTCGAGCGCCGCGGGCTTCGCGATCGCGTCGACGGAGCGGTGCGGCACCACGGGCCCGAACTCACCCACGGTGATCCGACGATGAAGCCGGTCGTCGATGCGATCGAGAAGGTCGCGCGCACCGCCGCGACGGTGCTGCTACTCGGCGAGAGCGGCACCGGCAAGGAAGTCGCGGCCCGCGCGATCCACGATCTCGGGGCGCGGGCGGCGGCGCCGTTCATGGCGATCAACTGCGCCGCGCTGAGCGAGACGCTGCTCGAGAGCGAGCTGTTCGGCCACGAGAAAGGCGCTTTCACCGGCGCGACCGAGCGCAAGCGCGGTCGGCTCGAGCTCGCGAACGGCGGCACGTTCTTTCTCGACGAGGTTGCGGAGCTGAAGCCGGAGCTCCAGGCCAAGCTGCTCCGCGTGCTGCAGGAGAGACGGTTCGAGCGCGTCGGCGGGAGCCGCACGCTCGAGGTCGATGTGCGGTGGATCGCCGCGACCAACCGCGATCTGCGCACGATGATCGACACCGGCACGTTTCGCGAGGATCTCTATCACCGGCTCGCGGTGTTCCCGATCAAGCTGCCTCCGCTGCGCGATCGCCGCGCCGATCTGTTGCCGATCGCACGCACGTTGCTCGCGCGGATCGCGGGCGATCTCAAACGCTCGGTGCCGAAGCTGACACCGGCCGCCGAGCAGCGGCTGCTCGCAGCGAGCTGGCGCGGCAATGTCCGCGAGCTCGCGAACGCCCTCGAGCGTGCCGCGATCCTCGCCGAAGGGGATGCGATCGATGCCTCGCACATCTGGCTCGACGAACCTGCTCGGCAAGCGCCGGCGGGCATCAGGCCGCTCGCCGAGCTCGAACGCGAAGCGGTCCTGCATGCACTTGAATTCGTGGGCGGAAATCGCAGGCGAGCGGCCGAGCTCCTCGGCATCGGCGAGCGCACGTTGTACGACAAGCTCAAGAAGTACGGCGTCGACTAGATCGCGTTGAATGAACGGCGGCGGCGCGCGTCTCTTACGATTCGCTTTCGCAGGGAACAACTTGCCGCCGCTTACCGTTCACGCATGTTTAGATCCGCGCTCGCGATGATGCGTGCAAGCGAGGCATGACACCACGAAGCTCTCTTGCTTGGGTCCTGTTGTTCTCGTCGATAGCCGCGTGTAGTCCCAAGCACGCGAAGTTGGCCATCGGTTCCCCCGCACCGATCGCGATGAGCTCGGATCCAAAGCTCGTCGAGATGACCGCCGAGCCGACGACCACGCTCCTGCAGGCGAGCTGGACCACGGAGCTCGGTATCCGCATCAAGATCTCCGGGAATCAATTGCCGGATGCGCGCCGCCCCGCACTCAATCTCGGGCTCGTCCTCGACACCTCGGGGTCGATGGAAGGCGATGCGATCGACGCGCTCCGCTCGAGCGCGAAGGGCCTCGTCGAAAAATTGCGCGATGGCGATCGGCTCTCGATCGTGACGTTTGATTCGCACAGCGATGTCCTCGTGCCGAACACGGTGATCACGCGCAGCAATCGGCCGCAGATCCTCCACGCGATCGAGCTGATTCGCGCGAAGGGCACGACCGACCTGGTCAACGGCCTCGCGCAAGGGCTGTCTCAGGTGGTCTCGAATCAACTTCCGGCGGGCATCAATCGGATCGTCCTACTCTCCGACGGCGTACCGAACTCGAGCGTGCAACTGCCCGCGATGCTCGCGAGCATTCATCAGAACGGGATCTCGGTCACCTCGCTCGGTTTCGGGATCGACTATGACACGACCCTGATGGCGCAGATCGCACGCGACACGGGCGGTAGCTTCAAGTACATCGAGAAGCCGGATCAGGTCGCGGCGATCTTCGATCACGAGCTGACGAAGATGACGACCGTCGTCGGCCGCAACCTGCAGCTCGTGCTCGAGCCGGGACCGGGCGTGACGATCGAGGCGTTACCGGGCTTGCAGGCGTCGGGTGATGGCAAGTTCTACACGACGGTCGGTGACCTCCCGGCGGGCGAGGTTCGCGATCTGATGATCCCGATCAAGGTGAGCGCCCGCGCGGAGGGCACGCTCGCCGAGCTCGTCCAGGCTTCGCTCACGTTCGAAGACGTGATCGGGCACTCGGGCGCTCAGAAGCGCGAGGCGTTCGTCGGCGTGAGGACCTCCAACGACCTCGACAAGGTGCACGCCGCGATCAAGATGGATCTCGAGGCGGCCCGCGTGCGCTCCTCGGCGGCTGCCGCGATCCTCCAGGCGATCACGCTCGCGCGGCAGGGCCAGGTTGCGCCGGCGCGCCAGACGATCGCCGCTGCGATCGCGGCGGTGAAAGCGGCGGCGACGAGGCTCAAGGATGCGGACTTCAGTCAGCTCCTCAAGGAGCTCGAGAATGTCGGCAAGCAGGTGGCGCAGGTCGTCGCGGCACCGCAGCCCGAGCTCGTGATCGGCAAGAGCGCCTCGGAGATGCCGAAGCATCAAGTACCGATGAGCGTGCCGCCGGCGATGGCACCGCCGGCCGTCGAGCCGATGTTGCGTCGCGCTGAAGAAGCCGCGACGGCAAACGTCCAGGGTCGCGAGCGCTAAGCGGCGTGCGCCTGATTGAGGACGAACGCCGTGCGCTGACCGCGGAACGTGTCGTGGGCGCCGGCGAGCACCTGCTGCGCGATGCCGCTGCCCGATGCGAAGCGATCGAGCACGGTCCCGAGCTCGCGCCAATTGGCGAAGGCACGCGCCTCGTGGGCAGAGAGATACGATCCCGCCGCGCGCATCTCCTTGGGTAGCTGCGCGATCAGGTGACGGCGAATCGTGCCGTGCAGCCGGCGCCCGCGCTCGATGACATACAGTGCGCCGAGTGCTTGGCCAATGCTGGCGTAGGGCGTCATCGCGCGCTCGACTCGATCGAGCTTCGGAAGGCGAAGTCCCAGCGCGAGCAGGTCCGTGGCAAGGAGGATCGAGGCGGTGCGCGACTTGAGCGGGATCACGCCATCGAGGCCCGGCGTACGCAGCAGGGCAGTCTCGATCGGCGCTTCGAACGCGTAGAGCTTGGCGAGATACGCGAGGTAATCGATGCGAAGCACGGACGGGGTCAAGAGCGCGAGCCGATCGGCGTCCGCACGGACGTGATGCGCGCGCGTTTCGTCATCGAGAAAGGCCACCATCCGCGAGTCACACATGGGGACCTGCCCGTGCAACGCACGTACCGCTCGGAATTCGTGAACGGCCGTCGAAACCAGCCTGAATTCGTGGTGGCCGTCGCTGTTACGCGAGCGCTGCCGAGCACGCTGGGGTGTCGGCGCGCGGCATCGAGCGGCGCGCGGCATCGAGCGGCGCGCGGCATCGAGTGGCGCCCGGCGCCAGGATCCCACCGGGCGTCTACTTCGCTGCGTCGTGGCTGACGTCGAGTCGCGCGAATGCGGCCCTCACGTTGTCTTTCTCGCCGCAGTTCTGGATTCCCGGCGCCATCTTCTTGACGCCGTCCATCATGTGCTGCTGGGCCGCGAGCGGCAGCTTCTTGCGCGAGTTGCGTGCGTTGCGGGCCATGTCGAGCGCGGGCTTGTTGCGATCGATGACATGGCCGACCTCGGTCGCCATCTTGTCGCAATCTTTCTCGCCCGCGACGACGGCGTCGACGAGCTTGTCGAAGAACGCGAGCCAGCGCTGGACATCCGCCGCCGCCATCTCTTCACCAGGCGTAGCGGGAGCAGGTGGGCTCTTGGTGGGCGGCTGTGCCAGGGCAACACCGGTACCGAGAGCGAGGACGATCGGAACGAGCCGGAGGAGCTTCATGTCAATTCTACGAGCAGCGGATGTGCCAGATCAGGCGACTGCCATTTCGAGCGTCGGGCGCTCGCTGCGGTCGTGAATCCGGCCGACGCGCGACTTCAAGCTGGTCGCGGGAGCATGACGCAGGACCGCTTGGATCTCTGCGATGATCGCCAATGCGACTTCCTCGGGAGTTTCGGCTCCGAGCTCGAGCCCGACGGGTGCGTGGATGCGGCCATCATCGACCGGCGTCTTGCAGTCGAGCTCCGTCACCATCCGCATCGTGCGGGGACGCGGCCCGAGAACGCCGATGTATCGCGCGCGCGTCTCGAGGAGCATGCCGAGGTTCTCGCGGTCCTGATCGTGATCGTGGCCCATGATGACCGCGACCGGACGATCGCACTCGTCGATGCGCTCCGCGATCTCGGCGTGGTTGCCGACGAGCACTTCGCCGGCGCGCGTGAACCGCTGCCGCGTGGCCATCCGAGGCTGACCCGTGCAGATCGACACATCCCAGCCAAGCGCGCGTGCGAGCTCGACGACTGGCACCGCATCGTGCCCGGTCCCGAACACGAACAGGCGCGGAGGCGGCAAGATCGCCTCGACGAGCGCCTCGAGCGTGCCCGTCGCTGTCGTGTAGCAGCGATTGAACGACTGTCCGGACTCGATCGCGATCCGCGCGTCGCCGATCATCGATTCGCGCAGCGTTGGATCCATCGCTTCACCGACCGCGTCTTCGCCCGCGCGCACCGCGATCCGCGTGCCGATCTTGACGTCGCCGGTATCCGAGCGGAACACCGTGACCACGGCCCCTCGGCGCTGCGCGCGCAGGCACTCGGCCGCGAATTCGAGTGCGTCGATCCGGCCCGGCAGGCCGGCGCGCTCGAGGAGAACCTGGACGATGCCGTCGCAGCCGAGGCCGAACACCGATCGAACATCGTCGCTGACCGCCGCTCCATCACGCGGATTGTAGGTCACCACGACGGGCTCGCCGCCGCGCGTCTTCCACCAGCCCCGATTCGAGAGATCACCTTCGAGGCAGCCGCCGCTGACCGAGCCTGCGAGCCATCGGAACTGGGTGAGCAGCATGCGCGCGCCCGGCCGCCGATATGCCGAGCCTTGCACCGCGACCACGGTCGCGATCAAGTGCGGCTCACCATGGCGACGCAGTCGGGCAGCCGCTTCGACGATCGATCTTTCTGTCATAGGTTCCTCACGAAGTCTCGGCAGTAGGTGTCGGACAGGGGCGGGCGTTTCAAACGCCGTGCCCAGCCGCCGGCTCACCCAGCGCGCCGCGACCCCGGCAATCCGGCGCCTCGCCACCGCGCGTCGATGCATCACCGTGCGCCGATAACCCGGTAAGCACGGTTTCGAGCGTCCTGTCGCCGAATCGGATCACTCTGTCTTCGTCGATCAGGAACACCGCATCCCGACCATCGCGCACGCCGTAGAGCATGCCGGCGGTCGCGAGATCGACGGCAATCCGATCGCTCTGGATGCCTTGGTCCGCGTCCGGTGAGAACGTCCAGACGCCGCGATCGGTGACGACGACCAGCTCGAGATCGAGCATCCGAGCCTGGTCGAGCAGCGCCGGTGCTTGCTCGGCAGACCAGCGTCGCAAGAACGCGAGTAACCGCGGTCGTACGTGAGTAGGGGAGGCCACGGGTTCGGTCTCGAGAATGAAATCAAGCGTCTCGGTCTCGACGTAGTAGTCGTACATCGCCATCGCCTTCGCCTTTGCTTTCGCTATTGCATCTTGACTTGACGGATTCGGTTGGATGGAACGGTCTCGCCACGCGTGCCGTCGGCGACATAGATCATCGAGCCATCAGCCTTGACCGACAGACCTTCGAGGCCCGAGAGCTCCGAGGCGAGGCGGTCGTCGTCGTCGAGGTAGCCGTTCATGCCGTCGCCGGCGATCGTCTGGACGGAGGATCCGTCGCCCGCGAGCTTGCGGATCCGGTAGTTGCCGAGATCCGTGATGTACAGGTCACCGTTCGACGTCATCGCGAGGCCCTGCGGGTGCGAGAACTTGGCGGCCGACATCGCGCCATCCTGGAAGCCCTGCGTCGTGCCCGCGAACGTCGTCACGGTGCCGTCGAGTCCGACGATCCGCAGCTTGTTGTTGTTCCAGTCGGTAACGATCAGCTTGCCGTCGGCGCGCTGCACGAGCGCGTACGGGATGTCGAAGCGCGCGGCGGCGCCAACGCCATCGGCGAAACCCTTCTCGTTCCACACGCCCGCGAGCACGGCGACACGCCCCGTCTGCGGATCGAGTGTCTCGATCACGTGATGCTCGTAGTCGGCGAGCGCCAGCCTGCCATCGCGCAACGCGGCCAGTCCGCGTGGGCGGCCGATCGCATTCGCGACGATCGTGGCGGTCTTCGCGCCGATGTCGATCCGCCACACCGAGCCCGTCATGCCGGCGGCGCTGTCCTTCATGCCGTTCATGTTCGCGTCGGTCGACACGTAGAGCGTGCTGCCCGCGAACACGAGGCCGAACGGCTGCCGGAACGTGTTCGCCGAGATCACCGTGCTCGCGGTGCCGTCTTCCGTGACGACGCGCAGCTTGCCGTTGTCGTAGTCGGCGACGTAGAGCTTGCCATCGGGACCCCAGGCGACGTTCACCGGGTTGTTGAACCGGGCCACGCCGCGGACACCGTCGACGAGACCGGCCTCCGCGGCACCTGACAGGGTGCTGACGCCATTCGTGAACGGCGGCGCATCCGAGCCTCCGCCGTCCGGGTTCGTGCTCCTTCCATCGCTTGCGCATCCCACGAGGCCCGCAACGAGCAACGACATCGCGACTTTATTTCCGAGCATGCCGGAGACACTCAGCAATAACCTTGCCGCGCCGGAATTGCCGATGATCTTAGGGATATCCGAATTCATCCGATGCGCGCAGACGCCCGAGTGACGTGCGGATGATGAGCGGAGACGGCAATGCTGCCGGTCGGCAGAGGGCAACGTGTGCGCGTCTCTATCGACCATCGTGATCACGGCCGCTGTGCGAAGGCGAGACGCGCGCGCGGCGCGATCAACTTCAGCCGTGCGAGGTGATCGTGGAGTTGTGGCGAGGTCAGGCGTGCGAGGTCGCGCGGGATCTCGTCCAGGATCAGATCGGGGCGATGGAGCACGGCGTCGACCTGGCGCAGGTCGCCGAGCATCTTCGGGCTCGCGACCAGGATGACGTGAGCGAACGCGTACTCGCGGACGGTGCGATCGATCTCGCTCACGATTCGCATCGCGAAGTCGAGGTCCGGCCTCTCGTCGTGCCCGTCGATCGGGTCCTCGAGCGGGCTGCTTCGCGCCCCCGTGGTGGAGAACAGCTCGCTCGGCCTCTGCTGCCGCGCAGGATTCGTGAAGTTGACGACCTCGCGTAGCTGCTCGTTCGGATGTTCCCCAGCGTCATGTTGATACGCGTAGAGCCGCGCTCGGCTGGCGTCGACGATGGCGATGCACGCTCGTTTCATGACGATCCTCCCTGTTGCGACGCCGGCAGTCTCCTGGTCAGGAGATGGGTTCGCAAAACCTGGAGCCGTCGGCTGCAAGGCAGGTGCCCGTAAAGACATGTCATGGTTCTCGTCACGTGCCGCGTGGACGCGCGCGGGCGCCCGCGCATTCGTGCTCAGAACGAGCCAGACAGCACGGGTGCGATAACAGACGACGTCGTGCTCGAGCTGTCGAACGTCCGCTCGTAGCCGCGAGCGACGAGGAGCGCGAGTCCCGTCGCCGCTCCGGCGTACACCAGGCGCGCAGGGACCTGTCGCCATCCGCGCAGGCACCACAGATCGAAAACCTTCACGACGTCGTTGTTCGGCGAGAACAGGAACACGTCTTTCGTAAAATCAACCCACAGCCCCGTGGCACCGACCGTGAGCGCGAGCTGTCCATAGCGATTGTGCGGCCACGCACTCGTGAGCACGAGTGCTGCAAAGCCACCGAGGAGCACGACATCCGTGATCTTCGGCGCGATGTAGAAAACGATCTTGTCGGCGCGCGTGCGGAGCCCGCGAACGTACGTCCAGCCAAACCGAAACGTGCCGGTGTGCGGATCGCGGCCGGGAGGAAACAGATGGAGCTCGTCGACCGTTCCACCGACGAGCTTCGCCGCGAGCGCGTGACTTCCTTCGTGGAGCGAAACGCCCGCGACGTACGTCGGCGGCGCGAACGCAAGGCCGACCAGCACGAGCGTGCGATCGGACGGATCGGCGATCGCGGTGCCGGAATCGGCGATCGACAGTGCGAGCGACACGGCGAGGGTGATCAGGCGTGCGCGCATACCCAGATCTCGTCCACCGGCTCGAACCCGAGGCGCTTCGCGAGACGCAACGACGCGAGGTTGCCTTGATCGGCGCCCCACACCGGTTCGCGGCCGCGTGCGCGCTCGTCGCGAATCATCGCCGATGCAACGATGCCTGCGAGCCCGAGCTGCCGTGCGTGCGGCAACGTATCGACCGACACGTCGAACCACTTCGCGCTGCGCCATGGTGCGTACGCAAAGCTCACCGGCTCACCCTCGAGCCACGCGCTCCACACCGGGCCGTGCTGCCTCGCCCACGCGAGCTCGCTCGCGAGCGGATCGGGAACTCCGTCGAGGCTGTCGAGCGGTGTCGCGCCTTCGAGCTCGGGCAGGGCATCGGGATCGGCGAGCGTGTGGAGGATCGCGCGCTCGGGAGGACGCCGCACGCTCGAGACCGCGGCAACGAGATCCTCGCGCTCGATCGCGAGCAGAAGCGTATGTCCGCGCGCGATGGCGAGCTGCTTCACCGCATCGGCATCGGCGTCTCCCGCGACGACGATCAGCTGGGCCGGGTCGTGACCGAGCGCGAAACCCGCGCCGACCGGCTCGATCCAATGCTCGGGATCACTCGCGATGCCATGCGCCTCGACCCAGCGCGGGACATCCGGAAGGCCCCGCATCAGGGCTTGGCCTTGAGCTTCTTCAAGACGGCGATCGCCGCCTTCGCATCTTCGGTCAGGCACGGGCTGAACGCCTTGTTGCGCATCGCCGGTGACGTGCCCTTCCTCGCGAGCGCCCGCTCCAGCGGCTCGATCGCGCGCGGATCATTGAGCGCGCGCAGGTGGGCGACCGCTTCTTTGCGGTTCTCGCACGTCGCTTCTTGCTGGAGATCGAGCGAGTAGACGTCGAGCCATTCGATCGCGTCACCGAGCTTGTACCGCTCGACGACGGGCCGCGCCGCTCGCCGGCGATTCAGATCCTGAGCGATCGCCGCGTTCTTGAGCGCCTTCTTGGCTTCCGGATCCCTCGTGAAGCCGACCCAGACATCGAACGCGTTCGTCACCACATCCGGATCGGCGTCGGTCGCCATTTGCCGGACATTTGCGAGGACCGTCTTGTCGACCGCCAAGCTCGGATCGAGCTGCAGCGCCTTGCGATACGCGATCAATGCTTCGGATGCTTCGTTGCGTGCGGCGTACGCGTGACCGAGGACGAGCTGCGCATCGGCATCGTGATCGAGAGCGCTGCCCTTCGCCTCGAGCAGCTGGATCGCCTTGGCGGCCTCGCCGTGCTCGAGCTGATCCATCGCCTGTCCCGCGGGCGAATTCGGATCGATCTTGTGCTGATCGGCCGGTCGCGCCGTGAACAATGCGACCGCGACGCCCGCACCGATGGCGATCAGCGCGACACCCGCGATCGCGGCGTAGATCGGCCAGCGTTTCTTCTTCACCGGGACGCTCGCGAGGCGCTGCTCCGGCGTCAGGCCGAAGATCGGCTCGCCGCTCGGGCCCGTGTAGGGCAGGCCGATGCCCATCCCGCCGAGCCGGCCGCGCGGATCGCCGGGCGCGACGATCGGTGCATCCGGTCCGACGCCGATCTTGGTCACATCGCGCGTGCCGCGGACCGGCGTCTTCGCACGAACCGCTGCGGTCGATGTGTTCGGTGTGACCGCGAGGACCTCGTCGATCGCGTCGCCGATCTGAGCGGAGTTGTCCTCGGTCTCGAAGTCCGGATCGTTCTTGATCCGGAGATCGTCATCGATCAGCGAGCGGGCGCCGGTCATCTCGTCGCCGGACGTGATGACTCGCTCGAAGTTGACGTCGGTCTGACCGCCGTCGGCGGTATGCAGCGCCTCCTCGACGGCCGCGAGATAGACCTCGGCGCTCGCATAGCGATCGGACGGCTTCTTCGTCAGGCCTCGAACGATCAGCTTCTCGAGCGACGAAGGTACCGGCTTGCCGCCCTTGATCAAGCGCGTGCGCATCGGCGGCACCGGCTTGGCCGTGTGCATCGACATCACCTCGAGCTTGTCCTCGGAGTAGAACGGCGGCTGGCCGCACAACATCTCGTACGCGAGGACCGAGGCCGCGTAGATGTCCGCGCGCCCATCGAGCGGATTGCCGAGCGCTTGCTCGGGGGCCATGTAGATCGGGGTGCCGAACGCCATCCCGGCTTGGGTCAGACGCACGCCGTCGTCCGAGAGCTCGCCGCTGATCGGCTTGGCGATCCCGAAGTCGAGGATCTTGGCGAAGTCGAGATCCTCGCCCTGGCGGATCAAGAAGATATTTTCCGGCTTGATATCGCGGTGGATCAGGCCGGCCTGGTGAATGTTGCCGAGCCCGCGAAGGATGTGCGCGAGGATGTGGAGCGCGCGGCCGGGCGCGATCTGCCCTTCGTCTTCGAGGACATCCGCCAGCGATCGGCCTTCGAGGACCTCCATCGCCAGGTACATCGCGCCACCGGGCAGGCGGCCGACATCGTACGTCGCGACGCAGTTCGGATGATCGACCTTGCCGACGGCGAGCGCTTCACGCTCGAAGCGGTTGCGAACCTCGGGAGACGCCGCGAGCGAGGGATGCAGGATCTTGACGGCGACTTGTCGTCGCAAGCCGATGTGCGTCGCGCGAAACACGAGCCCCATGCCGCCGCGGCCGAGGGTCGCCTCGAGGCGATAGCGATTGTCCACGACCATCCCGATCAGCTCGGCCCCATCGCCGTCGAGCGGAATCGGCGTGTTGGTCAACGCCGGATCGGTGGCATCGTGTGGCGCCATCTGCCGACCCCATTGTGCCACTGCCCTCGAAAAACGGCCCACCAACCCCCCGGTATTCCACGCGTTCAAATGGGCTCACGGTTGCCTCCGATCTCCCAAATGTGTAGTCTTCCGGCTCGCCTAGCCCAGGTAGCTCAGTTGGTAGAGCAGCGGACTGAAAATCCGCGTGTCGGCGGTTCAACTCCGTCCCTGGGCACGAATTCTCTCGTTCGAAGCGGTTACAGGTTGGTGGCCGGCAGCTCGAATGGCCCAAACCAGAACTCGGTAGCCCCGAGGACCCCGCCCTGGTGAACCCAGTAGCGATGCTCGCCGGCCGACGCATAGGCCGTGATCGGCGAGCCGTCGTTCTGTGGCGGGCGCGTCCAGGATAGAACGCCGACGAAAGAGATCGGCGCTCCATCGTGCGTGCGCCAGTGGCCGTCGGTACCGCGGATCGGCGGAGAATCCGAAGACGGGCGATCGGCGCGGGCCTCGAAGTCACGGCGGAGCTGCGCGAGCAGCAGATCGTCCGCGGATGGTTTCATCGGGCTCACGCAGCCAGCGTCCCACTGCGAGCTAGAGCCCTGCAAGCACAGCGCGCTCGACCGTCCTGGGCGAACGCCGACCTCAACCAGGCAGGCCTGCCTCGCGTTGCGCGACCAACGAGAGCGCGCTCCAGTCCAGCTCGCCGTATCCGATGGCGATCGCCTCGATCAAGTGATCGCGGATCAAGCTGATGATCGGCATCGGCACGTTGATCTCCTTCGCGGCGCCGAGGGCCAGCTCCATGTCTTTGAGGGCCAGCGGGATCCTGAACCCGGGCTTGAGCTCGTGATCGAGCAGATGCTGGGCATAAGGCCTGTAGGTCGGCGTTGCGAGGATCGTCGACAGGAGGACATCGACGAAGGCTTTCGGATCGACGAGCCCCGACTTCACGACGAGCGCGAAGACCTCGCCGAGAGTCTCCAGCATCGAGCCGATCATCGCATTGCACGACAGCTTGACGACGTTGGCGGCTGGCGGCTGATCTCCGATCACGAAGGTCTTCTGCGCGAGTGCGTCGAAGACCGGCTTCATCCAGTCGATCAGATCCTGATCTCCCGCGACGAGCGCGAATAGCTTCCCCTGTTCCGCCACGTCCGGGCGCCCGAGCACGGGGGCCGAGAAGAAGTTCTGGTTGAGCTCCGCGTGCCTTTCGGCGAGTCGACGTACGAGCGCCGGGCTGATCGTGCTCATCGAAATGTGCACGGTCTTGTTGGGAGCCACGCACCCGAGCACGCCGTGATCGCCGCACACGATCTGCTCGACGGCCGTATCGTCGGAGAGCATCGTGATCACGGCATCACCGCGACAGGCATCGCAGACCTCGCGGGCAACGGTCGCCCCGAACTCTCGCATCGCCTCTGCCTTGTTCGCGCTGCGGTTATAGACGACGACCGAGTGCCCGGCCCTCAGAAGGGAGCGCACCATCGCAGAGCCCATGCTGCCGAGACCGATAAAACCGATATCCATGCACGAGGCACATGCAAGCGCCGGTCGAGGTTCGCCGGTAAGCGCGCTATGCGCCGGGCCGCGGCTCTGGTGCGATGACCACGACTTCTTCTTCCACCTCCACCACCTCCGGCACTTCTTCGCCTGGTTCCTCTTCGGCGCCGGCGCCGGTGAGTCGATCGAGGTGCATCTGGATCGTCTCGAGGTGCCGGCGCTCGTCGGCGAGATTACGTAGAACGAGCTCGCGGGCGGTTTCCGGCAGCGCGAGCTGCGATGCCTCTTCGTAGCTCTTGTTCGTAAATTTCTCGTTCATGCGCATCGCGCTCAGCGCGCCTTTGGTGCCGGTCACACTGCGGAGCTTCGTCATGCCTTCGAGCAGCGTGCCCTTGAGGTCGCGGCCGACCTCCTTCACCTCGCCTCCTAGAACGCCCACCGCGATCGCCAGCTCGTCCATGTGGCGCACGTGATCACGCCGGAAAATCTCCAGGTCCTCTTTGACCTCGATCTCGTCGATGCGCGAGATCGCTTCCTCGTACGTCTTCGCGGCATCGTAGTCGAGCTGCCGGAGGTCATTCAGCTCTTTGATGACGTCGACGTCCTTGTTCTTGTTCTTGTTCTCGGCCATGGCTGTCTCCTTTGGGAGAGAGCCGTGCACCGCAGATGCCGGTCGAGTGATGCATCGCCGTAGACGCCCATCGACGCTGCTGTTAGGTGTTGTTCCGGCGGCGATCTTGGTCAGTCGTGACCGTGGCCATGGCCGTGACCATGGCCCTTATCATGATCGTCATCGTCCCGGTCGTGGCCCTTTCCGTTGTGGACGCAGCGGCCATCGTCCCAGTGGTAGCCGCCCGGACAGCCGCGGGCGACGGGCTGTGGTCCGGTTCGCACGAAGCAACCTGTAAAGGGAGAGAGTAGCGACAGCGCGAGCACGAGTCTGAGTGTCCTCATGGCCGGCAGCGTAATGCGTACCTGCGGTGCGATGCGACCGCTCGTGTGTGTGGTGTGGCGACCTCGGCGCGGCGAGGCGCGCGCCCTTGCACCGCGGGCACGCTTAATATGCCACCCTCTACGATGTAGGTGGTGACGACGGGAAGGACCCAGCCAGCCGTGCTCGGCGCCGATGACCAGGCGCTCGCGTCGGGCGTCCAGGTCGGCGAGTACGCGATCGAGGCCGCGATCGGACGCGGCGGATTCGGCAGCGTGTACCGCGCCGTCCATCCCGTGATCGGCAAGCAGGTCGCGATCAAGGTGCTCGCACGCAAGTACTCGGCCGATGCCGACGTCGTTTCGCGCTTCGTGTCGGAGGCGCGCGCCGTTAACCAGATCGGCCACCGCAATATCATCGACATCTTCGCGTTCGGCCAGCTGCCCGACGGGCGTCACTACTACGTGATGGAGCTGCTCGATGGCGAGCCCCTCGATCGCGCGATTGCCGGTGGGCCGCTCGCGCTCGCGGAGGCCCTGCCGATCTTGCGGGCGCTCGCTCGCGCTCTCGATGCGGCTCATGCCAAGGGCATCGCCCACCGCGACCTCAAGCCGGAGAACATCTTTCTCGCGCGTGACCCCGACGGCACGACGTTCCCCAAGCTGCTCGATTTCGGCATCGCGAAGCTACTCGGGCCGGACGAGCTCGCGCCTCACCGCACCGGTACGGGCGTGCCGCTCGGCACACCTTATTACATGTCTCCCGAGCAGTGCCGCGGCCGCGATGTCGATCACCGCACCGACATCTATTCGTTCGGCATCGTCACGTATCGCGTGCTCACCGGCGCGTATCCGTTCCATGGCGACTTCATGGAGCTGATGATGAAGCAGATCGGCGAGGAGCCGATACCGCCGTCGCGGCACGTGCCAGGGCTGCCGCCGACGGTCGATGCCGCGATCGCCTGGATGATGCGCAAGGATCCCGCGGAGCGGCCGCCGTCGCTGATCGACGCGGTTGCCGCGCTCGATCCGGACTCGACGGTGACGCCGACCCCCGCGGCGCGGCGTAGCGGGCAGTCATTGCCGCCGCTCGGTCGGAGCACCGGGCGCGGCGACGGCGCGATGGCGCAGACGATCGCGCAAACGTCCGCCCACACGCCGCGCCTGAAGGCGCACAGGCGCTGGATCGGCGCGGTGGCGGTCCTCGCGATCGCGGCCGCTGGCGCGTGGTGGCTTACCAGACGCGGCGACAACGAACCGAAGCCGCAGGCAGTGCAAGCTCCGCCGCCTCCGACCTCCGTACCGGCCCCGCAACCGGCGCCCGTGGTCGTGGCGCCGCCGGCTCCTGCTCCGGCGTCCGCGCCCGTGGTCGTAGCGCCGCCGGCCCCCGTGGTCGTCGTGCCTCCCGCCTCGGCTGCTGCCGCGCCGACTCGACCCGGTCACGCCGCCACGAAGCGCGCGATCAAGCACACGCCTGCCGGCTCGGGCAGCGCACAGACCGGATCCGCCGAGGAGGATCACGGCGACGTGATCCATTTGCCCGACGACGTGTTCAGACGATGAAGGCCGCCGCGCTCACCGTACTCGCCGGGTTGTGCGCGTGTGTCGACCTGCCCGCGATCGAACCGGGCTGCGGCAACGGGATCCTCGAGCCCGGCGAGGTCTGCGACGTTCGCGACGCGCAGTGTGTCGCGTGCGGTTGGACCTGCGCACACGACAGCGACTGCGCCGCGATTCCGGCGCCGCGCGACGCGAGCGCCTATCGGTGCGGTACCGATCGCCAGTGCCACGCGCCCGCCGGCACGCTTGCAGGCCAGACCTCCGCCCAGCCGTTTGCTGCGCAGAGCGTATTCGTCACCGACGTCGATCGCGACGGATATGGCGATGCTGTCGGGCTGTCCGCGGAGTCGCTCGTCACGCGGTTCGGCGATGACGCGGGCCACCTCGACGTCGCCCGCTCGACGCTCACGCCGGTCCGCGCCGGCGCCAGCGAGGTGCTCGACATCGACGGCGATGGCGCGCTCGACGTCTTGGTCCCCGCGCGCGACGGCGCGGTCGCGTATACGTCTCCCCACGGCGCGATGTCGCCGTTCGCGTTCGCGCTCAGCCTGAACATCCCATTGCAGCTGCTGCCGCGCGTGCTGATCCCGATCGACGGCAAGCGGATCGTCGCGCTCGTCGATGATCCACTTGGCTCGGGCAGTCTCGTCGGGGCCGTGATCGACGCGACCCAACAGTCGCTCACGCCCGTGCAGATCACGCTGTGCGATCCGAACCTGAGCGCCGCCACGTTCGAGCCCGACTCGATCTCGGTCCACGACGCGACCGGCCTCGATGGCGAGCGCGCGGTCGGATTCTCGTTTGTCGCGACCATCGGGAATCAGCGCAAGCTGTGCGTGATGCGTGTCGCCGAGGATCTACAGCCCTCGCCGATCGCGTTCCATGTCGCCGCGTCGACTCCATTCACGGCACCGGCCACGCGCGCCGTGATCGCGCAGATCGAGAACGGTGCATGCCCCGCGCTCGTGTTCTCGGATCTTGGACCCGGCGCGCTCACGTACTTGCCTGGGATCCTCGACGCAAGCAATCGCTGCACGTTGTCCTTGAACCAGCAGACGCTGCCGGCGATCCCGGGTCCCCCCGGCGATGCGGCGGTCGGGGTCGTGCGCCTCGTCCCGGCGATCTCGGGCGTCGCGCCGGATGCGCTCGTGATGGCGAGCGGAATCTATGGCATCGGCGCCGCTGCCGCCGTGCCTTACTACATCTCCGATCGCCCGCTGACGCACGTCGCGTACGGTGATGTGGACGGCGATCACATCGCCGATGCGGTGGCGACCGGCACCGATCAGACGATCGACGTGCTGTACCGCACGAGCTCGCCCACGGCGTTCACCCGCGTCCGCCTGCCGACGAACGCCACGCCTTCACATCTCTCGATCGGCGACTTCGACGGCAACGGCATTGCCGACATCGCATACGTCGAGCCGCTCAACTCCGGCCAGGCACTTCAGATCGCGTACGGCACGCACGATCGCCCGCTGCCCGCGATCGAGGTCGCCGACTTCACGAAGGTCGAGGATCTCGTTCGGGTGAGTCTGCTCGATTCGAGCGATCGCGACGGTCACGTCGATGACTTCGGTGTCGTCGACGTCCGCGTCGATCCGCTGACGCAGAAGAGCGCGCCGGTCGTCGTGGTGTTCCACGGCAGCGCGGATCGCGCGATGATCCCGTTCGTCGATCCACGCGGCACGAACCCCGGTTCCTCGTTCGGGCTCGTAGCCGGTGGTCACTTCCAGACCGGAAAGTCATCGCTCGATCTGTTCATGCTCGAGGTTCCCGATGCGATCCGCGCGACCGCGCCTGCGATGGCGTGGCGAATGGCCGGCGCCGGCCCGGGCGCGCTCTATCAGGTGAGCTCGCTGTTTCCTTCGGAGTCGGGTTTCGTGCAGGTGTCGGACACGGGCCGGCCGACGTTCGGCAGTTGCACGATGCCGCTCGACAGCGTGTTCTGCGCGAACCAGGCGCGCCTCGTCACGTGGCCGACGTCCGGGCCAGACCAGGTGATCGCGATCGATCCGACCAAGGCGCAGGCGATCGTGATCCAGCCGGCAAGCTTCGACGTCCACACGGCGAACGCGGCGATCACGGTGGAGCCGATACCAGTCCCAGGGTTGCCGACGATGGCTCGCCTGCGCGCCACGCTCGTCGCGGACCTCGATCGAGACGGCGCCGACGAGCTCGTGATCGCATACGAGGTGGGTGATACGGAGCACCCGACCGGCAGCATCCTCGTTTGCACGCCGAGCACGTCGACGATTGCGTGCACGGATCTCGTCGCGATGATTCCCGAGCTGGTCGGCCGCAGCTGCACGGACCTGGTGCCGGGGCACGTCGGCGAGGCGAGATTCGTCGTGCAGTGCGGCAGCGAGCTCCATGCGGTCGCGCATGATGCCGACGGATATCACGCGACGTACCTCGTCGGCGTCGTAAATCGGCCGGAGGCCATCGCCGCCGGAGACGTGACGGGCGACGGTGTGGACGACGTGCTCGCGCTGGCCTCGGATCTCGGCGGAGTCCGCCGGCTCTTCGTGTATCGCCAGTTAACCGCGCGCGAGGTCGGGCGATGAGAGCGCTCGTCCTCGCGCTCGCGATCGCCGTCGCCCCGATCGGCACTGCCGGCGCCGATGATCGCGTACGCGCCGAGACGTACTTCCGCGCCGGCGAACAGGCCTATCGAGCGCAGAGCTTCGCCGCGGCTGCCAAGAACTTCGAGGAGGCATACCGCGCGCTGCCGTTGGCGGAGATCGCGTTCTCGGCGGCGCAGTCCTATCGCCGTCTCTATCGCATCGACGGGGTCGCCGATCACGTGACGCGCGCGATCGAGCTTTATCACGCGTACCTCGCCAAGGTGCAAACCGGCGGTCGTGTCGCCGATGCTGCCGACGCGCTTGGCGAGATGCAGCGCGAGCTCGACGGCCTGATCAAGAAGGGCATCCAGGTCAAGCCGGAGATCGCCGCCGAGCACACGCAGCTCGGCGTCAACGTCGCGCTCGCAGGCGCGCCCGCGCGGGCCGGCGTCCACGAGGTCGAGGATCAGGCGCCGGGCATCGCCGGCGAGGTCCACGTGACGATCGATGCTGCGAAAGCCGATGCATTCACGCTCGTCAACGTGCCACCCGGGCCGCACAAGATTCACGTCGAGGCGCCGGGCTACTTTCCGCGCGACAAAGAAGCCGTCGCGGTACAGGGCACGTCGGCGATGATCGATGTCGCACTCGATCCGAAGCCCGGCCGCATCGCGATCACGACCGACGCCGGCGCGCGCATCCAGGTCGACGGCCGGTCCGGTGGCGTCGGGCCGCTCGCGACGATCGAGGTGCCCGCGGGCCATCACCTGGTCACGATCGAGCGGCGCGGCCGCGAGCCGATCGCACGTGAGGTCGCGATCGCGAACGACGAGCGCGTGCCGCTCGACGCTCCGCTCGCGATCACGGCGAGGCGGCGGGCCGTGCCATGGGTACTCGGCGGCGCCGGCCTGCTCGTCGCGGCGACCGGCGTCACCGCCACGGTCGCGCTCCTCGCGCAGCATGACGCGCTGCAGATCCGCGATCGCGCCGGAACGTCCGGTAACCTCGATTCGAGCGAGGCCGCGGCATACGAGCAGGACCGCCAGCGCCGAGACCACTTCGCGACGGCGACGTGGATCACCGGCGGCGCGGCGCTCGCGACCGCCGCGATCGGCCTGTCTCTCTACTACTTCGACGAGCCGTCGCCGCGACTCGCGCCGGCGGTGTCGCGCGACGGTGTAGGTGCCGCCGTGGTCGGCACCTTCTGACGCTCGTCGGACACTGCCCGCCGCAAGGGCCGTAGCGTCAGGGCGCTGCCTGGAGCTCGCGGCCCCGCGCCGCTTTCGCCTCGGCGGTATCCGGGACCGACTCGTTGCGCTTCATCAAGATCGGAATCAGGTACTGGGCGACCGCGCCGAACACGTTGTGCTCGGGCTCGAGCATCTTGCCGATGCCCTGCGCCGTGATCAGCGCGACGAACACGAGCATCATGTCGGTCACCGGACGGACGTGGTGCTTGCGACCGATCGCGAACATCTCGCCGATCAGCTCGCCGTACTCGAGCTTCGCGACATCCTTCGCGCGGAAGTTTGTCGCGAACGCCTCGACGTCGACGCGCAACGCAGCCCAGTCGATGTCGCCGACGTAGTTATGAAATCGCCGGATATGGGTGACGATGTCCTCGGGCGTGCCCATCGCGATGCACTTGGTCATGTCGATGAACTGCAGCAGGATGTCCTCGTGGAGCAGCTTCGCGAGCCCGACATCGAAGATCACGAGCCGGCTACTGTCCTGGACCACGAGGTTGCCCGGATGGAGGTCCGCATGGACGAAGCCATCCGCAAAGCACATCTTGAACATCGTCATCCGAACGACGTTGGCTAGCTTTTGGCGCGACTCGGCAGGTTGATCGGCCGGGAGCGCGTCGATCTTGGTCCCACGAACGAATTCCATCGTCAGGACCCGGCTCGACGACAGCTCGGTGTAGACCTCGGGGAACTTGACGTTCGGATCGTCCTTGAAGTTCGTGCGAAACCGAATGTAGTTGTCGGCTTCGATCTTCAGATCCGTTTGATCGTGGATCGCATCGACGAAGTGCCGCGTATGGCCGACGGGGTCCGAGCGCCGCCAGCTCGGCCTGAGCGCCATCACTCGCGCGAAGCCGATCAAGATCACCGCGTCGCGCTCGACCTGGCGGCGAACGCCGGGCCGTAAGATCTTGACCGCGACCTCGCGACCATCACGCAGGCGCGCGCGATGAACCTGCGCGACGCTGGCGGCGGCGACCGGTTGCTCGTCGAATTCCGAGAACAGCTCCGCGAGGGGCTTGCCGAAATCCGTCTCGAGCGTCGCCTTCGCGCGACGGAACGAGAACGGTGGTAGCCGGTCCTGGAGGTGCCGCAGCTGATCGATGACCTCCGGTGGAAACAGGTCGGGCCGCGTGCTCATGACCTGGCCGAGCTTGATGAACGTCGCGCCGAGCGCGCTCATCGTTTGTTTCAACATCACGCCGCGGAGCCTCGCGACGCGCTGCGCCCGCTGGGGTCCCCACGCGAACAGAAACAACCCGAGCCGTGCGATCCCATAGACGACGCCGCTCACCAGCAGCACGACCAGCAGGAACAAGAAGTGGATGAAGTTGCCAGGCCAGCGAAGCACGTGGCGCTTATCGTAACCGGGCGAGCGGGCGCGTGTGACGTCCGAGCACACGGTTCGCGACGCACTTTCGGCGGGTTAGCCAAGGCGTAAGTCTTGCGACCTGCGCAACCATGAACACCTTCAAGGCAGATATCCAGGAGATCCGGCGCAGAGCGCGAGAGCACATGGACGAGGGCCCGGTGACCGAGTCCTATCTCGCCGATCGCAAAAAAGTGCTCGAGGTGCTGAACGAGGTGCTGGCGACCGAGCTCGTTTGCACGCTGCGGTACCGCAACCACTACTACATGGCGCAGGGTATCCACTCCGAGTCGGTCGCCGCCGAGTTCCTCGAGCATGCGCGCGAGGAGGAACGGCATGCAGATATGGTCGCAAAGCGCATCACCGAGCTGAACGGCAAGCCGAACTTCGATCCAGAGGGCCTCGAGACCCGCAGCCACGCCGAATACCAGACCGGTGACAGCCTCGACGAGATGATTCGCGAGGACCTGGTCGCCGAGCGGATCGCGGTAGCCACGTACTCAGAAATTGTCCGGTGGTTGGCCGACGAAGATCCGACCACGCGGCGGATGATCGAAGAGATCCTGGCGAAGGAAGAGGAGCACGCCGACGATCTCGCGAAGCTGCTCGTGCAGATGGGTAAAGCGGACGCGCATTAGCCGTTCTGTGTTAAAAGCGCCGCCACGTGTCGCCGGCAGGTGTTGTCCTCAGTGATCGCGAGATCATTCACGCGCTCGCCGACGATCTGCCTATCGGCTTGTGGGTCGCGCGTGCACCGAATGGCGAGCTGATCTACGCGAATCGTGCGTTCGCAGAGATCATGGGCCAACAACCGACCGACGAGGTGCAAGCCGGCGCCTACGCCGGGCGCTACGGAATCTTCACGCGCGATGGCCGGCCCTATCCGGAACAGCGGCTCCCGTTCTATCGGGCGATCCACGAGAATGCGATCGTCGTCGTCGACGACATCACGATTCGCCGGCCCGACGGCGGCGATGTCGACGTTCGTGCGTTTGCTCGACCCGTCGCGGACTCCGCAGGCGTGGTCAGCCACGTCATCATCGCGTTCATCGACATCACGCGCGAGGCCGAAGCCGAGAAGCGGCTGCAACGCGCTCAGCGGCTCGAAGCGATCGGGACCCTGGCCGGTGGCATCGCCCACGACTTCAACAACTTGATCTTCGGCATCAAGCTGATCGCGGCGGACCTCTCGAGCTCCGAGCCGGATCCGAAGCGGCGCGCTGCCCTCGAGATGATCGACGACGTGACCGAGCGTTCGGCGCTGCTGACCCGATCCCTGTTGGGGTTCGCGCGCCGCGGGAAGCATCGCGCCGTGCTGATCGCTCTCGATGACACGATCATGGGGATGCGCGTTCTGCTCGAGCGAACGCTCAGCAGTGTCACGATCCAGTTCGACCTTGGCGCCAAGCACCGTGGCTCGGTGATCGCAGATCAAGCGCAGCTCGAGCAGGTCGTGATGAACCTGGTCGTCAACGCACGCGACGCACTGCGCGATACCTCTCGAGCGAGCGTCCGGATCACGACGCGCACCGTCGATCTCGATTCGCTGCGAGGCGGCTCGGTTGGCGTCGTCACACCGGGTGCGCACGTGCTCCTGGAGGTGTCCGACAACGGCGTGGGCGTCGCCCCGGAGATCCGCGATCGAGTGTTCGAGCCCTATTTCACGACCAAGCAGCACGGCGCCGATCGCGGGACTGGGCTTGGCCTCGCGACGGTGCTCGGGATCGTCGAGAGTCACGGCGGATCGATCGAGATCACCGAGGGGCTCGGCGGACGCGGGACCGCGATGCGGGTGTACCTGCCGGCGGCACTCGACGAGGCCGAGGCCGTTCGCCCGAGGATTCCGTCGGCCGCTCCTGCCGGTTCGGGCACGATCCTGGTGATCGACGACGATGCGATGGTGCGGAATGCGCTGGTGACGGCACTCGAGTCCCTCGGCTATCGCCCGCTCTCGGCCGAAGGTGGCGACGAAGCGCTCGCGGTCTATCGCGAGCATCGCGGCGCGATTCGCGCGGTCCTCCTCGATATGATCATGCCGGTGATGGGCGGCGGCCAGACCTTCGCGGCGCTGCGCGAGCTCGACCCCGAGGTCTCCGTGTTGCTGATGTCGGGCTACACGATCAACGACGACGTGCAGGCGATCCTCGACCGCGGAGCGCGAGGCTTCATCACGAAGCCTTATTCGATCGAGACGCTCGCTCGTTCGCTCGCTCAGATCGTCCAGTGATTTATCGCCGCCGCTTGCGCTGCTTCGCGGCCTGCTTGGCAAACTTCGAGAGCGCCTCGTGAGATGCCGCGCTCCGGGGTTCGCGCTGGAGCGCACGCTCGACGGCGCGGGACCGCTTGGGCGATTTGCGATGCGGCCGGGCCGCTTGTGGCTTGCCGCCGCTCTTCGGCGGAATCGGAATGCCGGCCTGGCGCGCTTTCGAGAGTCCGATCGCGACTGCTTGCTTGGCCGATCGAGCACCGTGCTTGCCTTTGCGAATGTGCTCGATCTCCTCGCGAACAAACTCGCCGGCGGCGGTCTTCGGACTCTTGCCCTCGCGCAGCTCGCGCTTGGCCTTTTCGATCACGCGTTTCTCGGGCATGCCTCAGGTGTGGCGCAGCGCCGAGCCGATGCAACTGTGCGCGAGCGTCACAGGATCGGCGTGGTGATACCCATCGCGCGACGGATCACCGGGAGCGGCGCGGCGCCGTGCGACAGGAAGGCGTCGTGGAACTCGCCGAGGGTCGCGCCGGGATGCTCCGCCATCCAGTCGACGCGCAGCTTACGAATGATCAGCTTGCCGAGCGTGTACGACAGGTACATCGGATCGAACGTGCCGCGGACCGCTTGCTGACCGGCATTGCCAGGATCGACGAACGCGCGCTCGCGGAACAGCACGACCGCTTGATCGACGGTCATCCCGTTCGTGTGCTCGCCGATCGCCACCAGGAAGCGCACGTCGCGCAGCAGCGCTTCCTTGAGCTGGCCGATGTGATTCTGAGGCGTGCGACCGCCGGCTCCTTCGTCGTACATCATCTCTTCGGCGTAGTGCGCCCAGCCTTCTCCCGTCGCGAAGAACCATAGCGATCGCAGCACGGCCGACGGGTTCTTGCGCACGTGAAGCCCATGGATGAAGTGGCCTGGATAGACCTCGTGCGCGGTGGTGAACAGCAGGTCAGCTCGAGGCGAGACGTACTCGTGCTGCACCTCGATCGACCACGAAGGATCGGGCGGTGAGATGTAATAAAACGAGGTCAGCTGTTTGCGCTCGAACGGGCCGGGACCGTCGAGAAAGGCCTGGTTCCAGCGCTTGAACACGGGCGTCTCGCGAACGGTGGCCACGTCGTCGCTCGGGATCGTGACGAGCTTGTGATCGATGATGAACTTGCGGAGCTCGTCGGTCTGCTGCCGTGCGACCTCGAGGACCTGGTCGGGTGTCGGCCGGTCCCTCGCAGCGGCGGCGACGACGTCGGCGACCGGCTGGCTTGGATCGATCGCGTGCGCTGCCTCGGTGATCGCCGCCGTATTGCGTGCGAGGTCTTCGTCGACCGCTCTCTGAAGTGTCTCGAGATCGAGTGAGATGCCTTGCTCTTCGGAGAGCATGCGCAAGAACCGATCGGTGCCGAGCGCGAAGTCTTTCGTACCGGTCGCGAGCTGCTTCTCGAGCCACTGCCCGTGATCGTGAAACGCCTGCTTGCAGGCGTCGAGAGCGGGACCGATATCGCCGTGGTTTGCAGTGCCGAGTTGCTGCCGGATGTCCTTGTCGGCGAACTCGGCAAAGCCAGTGGTCTGCTTGAGCGCGGTCTCGACCCACGGCAACGGGATCGGTGTCTTGAGGTTCGCGCGTGCTTGCGCGAGGTACGCGGGAATCGCCCGGCACATCGCGATCACGGCGGCTGCCCGCGCCGCCGCGGGCGCGTAGTCGCGGCTGATGTATGCGTCGAGGTTGATCGCGTCGGCGTACGCCATCGGATTCGTGTGATAGCGATCGAGCACGACATCCTCGAACAGCCGGCGGCGAAGCTCCTGCACGAGTGTGTCTCGATCCTCGAGCTGCGCAGCGGTCAGCCGCGAAGCGTCGATCTGCTCGAGCTCGCCGCGATCGCGATCGAGGGTCGCGATCTCCTCGGCGAGGCCGGCCGCCGACAGGTCCGGGAGCCTGCCGTCGTACTGGTGATGCCCGAGGCTCACCGCGTCGGCGGGCGCGAGCCGGTCGAGGTCGGCGAGGACCGACGTCGAGAGCTCCGCGAGGCGTGCGGGAGAGCGCGGCGACTTGGGCGACCCACACGAGCACGCGACCAGCACGATCAGAGCGAACCGAGTCATACGCACGGTTTCACACGCCGGCAGGCATGGCGCAACGTGAGTGAGCGCGCGGATTCGGAGCAGCGACACTCGCGATGTCCGCAGCTCGTTCAACTGTCCCGGACTCGGCCGGACAAGCGAGGTGCCGCGCGAGATATTTCGCGGGCTTCGCGTTGGCGCGATCATCGCAAAGCGGGGGCGCATGTATATCGCTGACCGTTCATCGTATCTGTCGTGGATCGTCTCCCCGATCGTGGCGACCTTCGTGTTCTGGATCTGCTTCGGTGCGTGCGTCGACGCGCCGGCGGCGGATAGCCCACCCCAAGCGCGCGTGATCGCGGTGTGGGATCCGCTCGCGTGTGGGGAGCCGCATCGCGTGGTCGTCGAGCTCGAAGACGACGGCGGTGCCACTCTCACCGGGTCGGCCCCGTGCGCGCTCGGCGGGCTGACGCTCGACATCCGGCACTTCGGAGTCTGGCAAGGTCGGATCTACGCATGGCTGCTCGATGAACCGCCGCGATCGGTCGCGCCGATCCAGCTCGAGATCGATCAAGCGATCGTTAGGTGGAACGTCGAGACGCCTCGTTAAGTCCGCGGATCGAGATCGCGCTTCGCCAGCTCGCTGACGAGCGAGGGGACGATCTTGAAGCTGTCGAGCGTCGCGCGAAGTTGTGCGCGGGCGGCCACATCGAACCGGTTGACGCGCTTGCCGAGGATCAGCTCGTTCTTCGCGGAGTGTTCCCATCCGACGAGCTCGGTGACGGTGACCTTGTAACCGTGCGCTTCGAGGACGAGCGCGCGGATCACGTTGGTCAGGTGCGAGCCGAACTCGCGGCGATGCAGTGCATGCGCGAACAACGCGGCGAGCACCGGATCGGCCGGTTTACTCGTCTCGAGCTGGCGTGCGACCTCGGCCTGGCAGCACGGCACGACTGCGATGTGATCCGCGCTCTTGGTAATTGCGAGGACGATCGCATCGTCGGTCGCGGTATCGCACGCGTGCAGCGCGGTGACGACGTTCGGCCGGTCGGACAGCTCGATCTTGTCGATCGCGCCCGTCGCGACTCGAAACCGTTCCTGGCCGAACCTTGCGGCGCGTGCTGCGGCCTGCTCGGAGAGCTCGGGGCGCGCTTCGATCGCGGTGATCGATCCGCGCCCGGCGGGACCGAGGACGAGCTCGTAGAGCAGGGCGCCGAGGTAGCTCTTGCCGGCGCCGCAATCGATGATCACCGGTTCCGTCTGCCGGGCGAGCGCGTCGTCCAGCGCCGGCTTCAAGAGGCCCACCAGGTGGCGGATCTGTTTCAGCTTGCGCCGTGCGTCCGCGTTCAGCTGCCCTTCGCGGGTGAGGAGATGCAGATCTTTAAGCAGCGCGACCGACATCCCTTTCGGGACGTCGGGATCGCTGCGCGGGTCGACCTGCTTTGCCACGCGTGCAATCTAGCGCGCGCGGGCAAAGATGCGAAGCCGGCTTACGCTGCGAGTGGTAGCGAAGCGAGCTGCGGCTGCATTGCCGTACGGCGATCCGGCTTGATCAGCGTCAGGAGGCCACCCGCGCTCGCGGCAAGGCCGGCGACGATCAGCACGGTGATGCCGATCCCGGAATCGCCCTCGGCGGCGCTCTTCAGCAACGCGCCGATCGCGAGCGTCGTGAGGCCGAGCAGCAACGAGAAGGTGCCGGCGACGCGGCCGAACTGCTTGCGCCGGACGCCGAGCACACCGATCAGTGCGAGCAGGGCGGCAGGGACGAACAGGGCGATCACGATGCCCTTGGCGGCCGCGAGGCCGCCGCTCGCCGTGTCACGGGTCTCGATTTCACCGAGGCTATGAACCTCGCCGCGATCGACCTCCGCGGAGACGACCTCGAGACCTTTGACGACCTGATAGGCGCTGACGGTCGCGGTGGTGCCGCGATGCTGGACCGCGACGAGCGGCAGGAAGAACGAGAAGATGCCGAGCATGCCTGCGACGAGAACGATGAACTTGGTTGCTTTCACGAGTGCCTCCGTTGTGGATGCGGCGGCATCGTGCAAGGTCAAAACCAACTGTCGGCGATTTGCAGTCGCGGACTTGGCCGATTCGGCGTGGCCCCTCGGACCCGATCCTGTCGATCGGTTGGGTCCTCGTCAGGAGTTATTCCACTCGGCGCCCCAGCGCGCGGAGGTCGCATCGTTGCTGCCGCCCGAGCCGCGGCCGGGGATCGCCATGTAACGTTCGCCTTCGCTCGTCGTCAGCGTGACGGCGCCATCCTCATCGACGACCAGTCGCGTGACCGCGTCGGCACCGCGAAGCGTATCGGACAGCCACGTCAGGCCGCCGATCTCGAACGTGCCGGTACCTTCGTCTCGGACCTCGACCGAGAGCACCTCGCCCGTGCGACGCGTCTTTGCGATCACGGTGTATGCCTCGCCCGCGCGATCGATCGAGAACGTCACCAGGTGGCGCTTGCGATCGGCAGACACGGCGTCGATCGAGTCGGCATCGGCGAGCGTTTGAGCAAGTCGCTGTTGTTCACCGCGGGGCGACGCCGCGGAGCCACCGACGGTGCCGCCTTCACCCGGGCTCGCGAGCACCATCGCGACGGAGACCAGAGGAAGAATCGTGAACATCATGTCGGGAGCTGATGCTTCCGCCGCGCCAATCCCGAATCCGTACAGGTTCGGTCACTTGCGGCCGCGCGTGGGTGGCCAGCCACACGCGGAGACACATTCAGGGGCTCGGCAAGTTACCGAGCCGCGCGCACGGCCGCTTGGCGTCCGCGAAATGCGCGGGTCTTCACGGCGGCGACGGAGATCCCGAGCTCGCGTGCGATCTCGGTCTCGGTACGGCCCTCGCCATAGCGCTTCCAGAACACGACGGGATATTTCGCGCCGAGTGCGGCGACCGCGTGCTGAACATCCGCGAGCGCGTCGCGCGCGATCACCTGTCCGCGGAGATCGCCGGGAGCGGAGTGCCGATCGAGTAGCGGTGTGCCCTCGTCGTCGACGTTCGCGCTCGACGGAATCTCTCTCGCGTTCCGGCGCTGCTTGCGAAGAAACATCAGGGCCGCGGTCGCCGTGACGCGATATAGCCACGTGGAGTACCGCGACTCACCGCGAAACGATGCGCGGTAGCGATGCGCGAGCAAGAGGGCGTCTTGCGTGACATCCTCGGCATCCTGCTCGTTGCGCACGTATTTCATCGCCACCGACCGAACGTAGGCGCGGGTCGTCTCGAAGTCCTGCGAGGCCTGCATCGAACCCTCCTCGCAGGTTCCAATACGCATGCGACGAGCCAGCGCAGTCCAGCGTCGTTGACACGTGATATCAGCTACTTAGATGTCTAGAGACCCAGACATTCGTCCAGCTGGATAGACGTCGTCTAGACCGCTAGACTGATCGCGTGGATGTACGTCCAGAGAGCTCGATCCGCCACGTCCTCGTGGTCGACGCCGAAGACACCGGCATCGCACGCGCGCGCGAAGCCCTCCTGGGCCTCGACGTCGAGGCGGTCGCAACACCGGCCGCGGCACTCGAGCGACTTGTCGGATCTGCGTTCGATCTCGCGCTCCTCGATCCTGCGCTTGGCGATGATGACGAAGGCGCCCTCGCGGTCCTGCACCGGATGCGCACGGTGGCTCCCGACACCGTGGTCGTGATCTGGAGCGAGCGGCCGACGGTGGAGTTCACCGTTCGCGCCATGCGCTCGGGAGCACTCGACGTCCTCAACAAGGTCGCCGATGCCGGCGAGATTCGCTCCGTCGTCGATCGAGCGATCCAGCACGGCGCGCTCGCGCGAGAAGTGCGCCGGCTGCGTGGTGAGATCGAGAAAGCACGCGGGCTCGGCGTGGTGATCGGCGAGTCCGCGCTGATGCGCCAGCTGCTGCAGATGATCGATCGCGTTGCGGCCTCGGATGCCACGGTGCTGATCGTCGGTGAGAGTGGCACGGGCAAGGAGCTCCTCGCACGCACGATCCATCGCGTAGGGCCGCGCGCCGATGGGCCATTCGTCGCGTTCGATTGTTCGGCACTCGCGCCTAGCCTGCTCGAAGCAGAGCTGTTCGGTCACGAGAAGGGCGCGTTCACCGGCGCGAATCGCGCGAGGCGTGGTCTGTTCCGCGAAGCAAACGGCGGAACGATCTTTCTCGACGAGATCGGCGACATCGACGCGAGCGTCCAGAACAAGCTGCTGCGTGTGCTCCAGGAGCGCGAGATCAAGCCGGTCGGCGGCGATCGTCCCGTTCACATCGACGTCCGCGTCGTCGCCGCGACGAACAAGGATCTGAAGGCGCTCGTCGCACGCGGTCAGTTCCGCGAGGACCTCTACTGGCGGCTCGCGGTCGTGCCGATCCAGGTGCCGCCGCTGCGCGAACGCAAAGAAGATATTCCGCTGCTCTCGGCCCACATTCTCGCGCGCCGCCGAGGTGCGGCGAAGAGCTTCGCCGGTAACGAAGCGCGCTATCCGACGCAGATCACCGCGAAGGCGCTCTCCCGCCTCATGGGTTATCGCTGGCCGGGCAATATTCGCGAGCTCGAGAACGTGCTGTCGCGCGCCGCGATCCTGTGCGACGGCGAGACGATCAAGTCCCACGATCTCGACATGGTGGGGCTCGGCAAGCCCGGCGGAGCGGTCGCCGAAGAGCCCGATCGCGTCGAGCTGCCGCCGATCGATCTCGATCGGCTCGGCGATGGCGAGGGGCTCAAAGCGGTCACGGATCGCGCAGTTCGCGCCGTCGAGCGCGCCGCGATCACCGCCGCCCTGCGACGCGACCGCAGCCCTGCCGCGGCGGCGAAGCGCCTCGGCATCAGTCGAGCGAGCATCTACATCAAAATGAAGGCGTACGGCCTGTCTGCGGAGGGTGCCGAGGTCGCGGACTGAGACTTCATCGGCGTTTCATCAGGGTCGGGGTAGACTCCGCCGGTGAACGCGCGCGTGTGTGCCCGCCTGCTTTCGAACGAAGCACTGCGCTCGCTCGCGCGCAACAAGGTCCGCACCGGGCTCGCGACGCTTGCGATCGCGGTCGGCGTGGCGACGGTGATCTGGGTCGTCGGCATCGGCCGCGCAGGCAAAGACAAGGCGGTCTCGGAGCTCGACAAGCTCGGCGATAACTTGATCTGGCTTGAAGCCGGCTCGCGCAACGCGGCCGGCGTGCGCACCGGATCCCACGGTCAGACGACGCTGACCGCGAAGGACGCCGAGGCGATTCGTCGCGAGTGCCCGCTGGTCGCGAAGGTTTCGGAGAACACCGACGGCAACTTGCAAGCCGTGTACGGCGGCCGCAACTGGAGTACGCACTTTCGCGGCGTCTCGCCCGAGTATCTCGACATCAAGAAGTGGGAGGTCGCCGAAGGTGCGTTCTTCGACGGCGATCAGATGGATCACTTCGCGACCGTCGCGGTGATCGGCGAGACCGTGCGCCGCCAGCTGTTCGGCGACGATCACGCGATCGGCGAGAAGATTCGGATGCGCGGTCACTGGTTCACCGTGATCGGCACGCTCGTCGCGAAAGGGCAGGGGCCGACGGGGCAGGATCAAGATGACACCGTGATGTTGCCGTGGACCACCGCGATGAAGCGGCTCAACGGTAAAGACGTCACCTGGCTCGACGACATCTTGCTCTCCGCGGTGGCGCCCGAAGCGATTCCCGCCGCGACCGCGCAGGTCGAAGGGCTGGTTCGCGAACGTCACAAGATCGCTGCCGGCGCCGACGACGACTTCAACATTCGCCATCCCGAGGAGATCGTGAAGGCGAAGATCAAGTCGAGCGAGACCCTCGAGATGTTGCTGATGGCGCTCGCGTCGATCGCGCTCATGGTCGGCGGTATCGGGATCATGAACGTGATGTTCGCGTCGGTCGCGCAGCGGACCGCGGAGATCGGGATCCGCGTCGCGATCGGTGCGAGCCCGGCCGCGATCCAGGTCCAGTTCCTCGGCGAAGCCGTGATGCTGACACTCTTCGGCGGCGGCCTCGGCGTGCTGCTCAGCTACGCGGGCGCGTTCCTGATCGAGGAAAAGCTCGGCTGGCAGCTATCGATGGCGCCGCAGACGAGCGCCGGCGCGGTCGCATTCTCGGTGACCGTCGGCGTGCTGTTCGGGTTCATCCCAGCGCATCGCGCAGCACAGCTCGATCCGATCGATGCGTTGCGCAACGAGTAAGACTGACCGAGCTCCTCGCCGTGTCGTTACGTCGATCTTGCCGTCGGCCCAATGCCGGGCTCGTGGACGCACTCCTGACGTGTCCACATCGTTTCGAAATCCCGACGCCGAGGCGCGAGTTGCCGAAACGACCGAAGTTGTGAGTGGATCGTTCCAGCGAAGCGAATTGCTCAGTTCTTGATCCGCTGTTGCGCGACGGCAGCGGACACCGCGGTGGGACGGCGCACCGGCGCACCGAGATCGCGCAGCGTGCCTTCGGTCTCGACGGAGATCTCCGAGACCGCATCCACGCCGACGATCAGCTCGTCGATCTCTTGGCTGAGCTCTTCGCGCTCGGAGATCGCCACGACGTGCGACTCGAGATAACGGAACGACTTGTCGAGCGTGTCGAGCTTGACGCCGAGGAGCCGATAGTTCGCTTCGATCGTTTGATGCTGCTTGAGGCGCTTCTGCGCGAGCGCCATACTCTGGCGGAGCCCCGCGGAGACATCGGCATCTTGCTCGTGGCGGAGCGCGCGATCGGTAGCGTCGATATCGCGGCGCATGTCTTCTTCGTTGTTGTCGGCGAGGTAGTGACCGAGGCGTTGGTGAGTCACCGCCATGTCGAGGAACGAGTGCAGCAGCTTGCCGAGCTTGTCCATCTCGCCTTGGATGAGCTGCGTCTCGAGGCTTGGATTCTCTTTGGCGAGCGCTTGAATCCGCTCGGACACGCTCTCGAGATCGCGAAACCGCCTGAGGTACGCGGGCTCGAGCAATTGCAGCGCGCCGGCCGCGTGCTTCTTGAGCGCTTCTTGTCGTTCGCGGCCTTCCTGAATCGCGACCCAGCGCTTGAACGGCGCCGAGTCACTGCCGAGGACGAGCCACAGTGCCTCGATGCCGCCGCCGAGGAGCAGTGGGATCCACGTGAACGTCGCGATCGAGAACAGGCCCGCGGCGCCGAGCAAGATGAAGTTGTACTGATTCCAGAACGCGCGCTGGAACAGGCTCGGCTTGTTCTTCCCCTCGTCACCCATTCGCGTTCCTTCGAGGATAGCCGACTTGACGCGATCATGGGATGGGCGCCAAGATGCAACCGAATTATCGGGGGTGGCCGTGAAGCTCACGCCGTTGGCTAAATTACTCATTACGCTCGTTGTCCTCGGCGCAGTTGGCGCCGGCATCTACTCCCAGCGGGACAAGCTGTTTCCGGGAAAAAAGCCACAGACGGTGAGCGTGCCGCCGAAGGTCGATCTCGACGGCTCGGGTAGCGCGACGGCGTCGACTGCCAAGATCACGCTCAACGAGAAGCCGGGCTGCGCGGACAAGCCGGAGGTCCGGCTCTATCACTGGGCGTGGAACGCGCAGATGGGCATGATGTACGCGACCGGCGGCAAGCAGGCAGCGGAGGGCAGCCTGATGTGCAAGCACGGCGTCAATCTCAAGCTCGTCCGCGAGGACTCGACGGATCAGATGCAGTCGCTGCTGCTCGCGTTCGCCGAAGATCTCAAGAGCGGTTCGAAGAACCCGTCGAAGGGTGCCCACTTCATCATCATCATGGGTGACGGCGGCGCGGCGTTCTTCAAGGCGATCAACGACCGGCTCGACAAGCTCGGCAAAGAGTACGAGGTCGAGGTCGTCGGCTCGGCTGGGTTCTCGCGCGGCGAGGACAAGTTCATGGGACCGCAGCAATGGAAAGACAACCCGCAGTCCGCGCGCGGCGGCCTCGTCGCCGGCGTGCTCCGCGATGGCGACTGGAACATCGCGATGAAGTGGCTCGGCGATAACGGCATCCCGAACAACCCCGACGAGACCACGTTCGATCCGAACGCACTCAACTGGGTCAACTCGTCCGACTACATCGATGCAGCGCAGAAGTACGTCACCGGTTACTGCGCCGACCTCAAGAACACGAAGACCGGCAGCAAGGACAAGCACTGCGTGCAAGGCATCGTCACGTGGACCCCGGGCGACGTGACGGCCGCCGAGAACAAGGGCGGCATCGTCTCGATCGTCTCGACGCGCGAGTACCGCTCGCAGATGCCCGCCGTGATCATCGGGAACAAGAAGTGGATCAACGCGAACCGCGACACCGTGAAGGGGATGCTCGCCGCGATCTTCGAGGGCGCCGATGCCGTCAAGGACGAGGCAAATCTCAAAAAAGCGGCCGCGATCAGCGCCGCGGTCTACAACGAGAAAGACGGCGACTACTGGTACAAGTACTTCTCGCCGCAGTCGGTGAAGGACAAGGCCGGCATCACGGTCGATCTCGGCGGCTCCGCCGTGTCGAACCTCGCCGATAACTTGCTGCTGTTCGGTCTCTCGCAGGGCGCGAAGAACGCGTTTGCCGCGACGTATACGACGTTCGGCAATGTCGTGAAGTCACAGTATCCGGACCTCGTGCCGAGCTTCCCGCCGGTCGGCGATATCTCGGACACGTCGTTCGTCGCCGAGCTTGCCAAAGCCGAGGCGCCGACGACAAAACCCGACGTACAGAAGTTCGATCCCACCGCAGTGAAGCAGCAAGCCGCGGTCGTGGTCAGCCGCAAGAACTGGAATATCGCGTTCGATTCCGGCAAGGCGTCGTTCACCGGCCAGGCCGAAACGACGCTGAAGACGCTGCTCAACGATCTCGTGATCGCGAGCGGTACCACCGTCGAGATCCACGGGCACACCGACAACGCCGGTTCGCCCGAAGGCAACATGAAGCTGAGCGAGGACCGTGCGTTTGCGGTCAAGCAGTGGCTCGAGGCGCAGGCACCGCAGAACTTCCCCGAAGGTCGCGTCAAGGTCTTCTCTCATGGTCAGACCCAGCCGGTCGTGCCGAACTCGAACGCCGAGGGTAAGGCGAAGAACCGCCGCGTCGAGATCGTGCTCGGATCGACCTCGAGCCAGATTTGATCACCGGTCGGTCGTTCAAGAACGCGTTCCTGCCGAACCGCACGGTCGACAAGACCACGGCACTGCTCCTCGTGCTGTTGTGGCTCGTCGCCGCGGCGATCGCGTGGATCGCGTCGCCGTTCGCGAGCTTGCCCGGTCCAGGAGAGGTCTGGCACGCGCTCGGCAACTTGTGGATGGAAGGCGGGATGGCGCCCGAGCTGTTCACGACGCTCAAGTTGATCCTGCACGCGCTCGCGTTGACGATCCTGATCTCGATGCTCCTGTCCTACGCGACGGTGCTCGCGGTATTTCGTCCGCTCGTCGAAGCGGTCTCGAAGCTGCGCTTCCTCGGGCTCACGGGGCTCGTCGTGCCGTTCACGCTGATCACCGGCGGCGGCTACGAGCTCAAGGTCTGGCTGCTCACGTTCGGCATGACGACGTACTTCGTGACGATGATGGCGGGCGTCGTCGTCGAGATTCCGCGCGAGAACTTCGATCACCTGCGCGCACTCGGCGCGAGCGAGCTGCGCATCCTGTGGGAGGTCGTGATCCTCGGAACGGTCGACAAGGCGCTGGAGGTGCTGCGTCAGAACATCGCGATCGGCTGGACGATGATCACGATGGTCGAAGGCATCTCGCGCTCCGAGGGCGGCCTCGGCGCGATGATCCTGAACCAGAACAAGCATTTTCGGCTCGCCGAGGTCTACGCGATCCTGTTCGTGATCCTGATCGTTGGCCTCATCCTCGACTACTCGATGGGCGTGATCTCGCGCGCCGCGTGTCCCTACGCGAACCTCGAACGGGTGAGGCGCTGATGGCACTCGATGAAGTGCTGTTCCGCGCGAAAGACGTGTCGCTGCGTCTCGGCGGCAACCTGATCCTCGAGAAGCTGAATTTCGAGATCGTCGATCGCGTGCGGCCCGACAAGACGACCGGTCAGATCGTCGCGCTGCTTGGACCGTCGGGCGTCGGCAAGACCCAGCTGCTGCGGATCATCGCCGGCCTCAACGAGCCCGACACCGGCCAGGTCACCGGCATCGGCGGCAAGCCGATCGAGACCGGCACCGTGGGCGTCGTGTTCCAGAACTACATCCTGCTTCGCCATCGGACCGTGATGGGCAACCTCGTCACCGCGGGCGTGATGAACGGCATGTCGCGCAAAGACGCGCGCGATCAATCCGCGAAGCTACTCGCGCGATTCGGCCTCGGCGAGCGCGCCGCGTTCTATCCGACGCAGCTCTCCGGCGGGCAGCGCCAGCGCGTCGCGATCGCGCAGCAGCTCGTCAAGCAGAAGACGCTGCTTCTCATGGACGAACCGTTCTCCGGCCTCGATCCCGCCGCGCTCGACGAGGTGATGAAGCTACTCGTCCAGGTGCGCGACATGCACGAGCTCAACACGATCGTGATCGTGACGCACGACATCCGCACGGCGCTCGCCGTGGCCGATACCGTGCTGCTGCTCGGACGCGACCGCGCCGCCGACGGCAAGATCTGCTCGGGAGCTCACATCAAGGAATCCGTCGACCTCGTCAAGCTCGGTCTCGCATGGCGCGACGACGTCCAGGCAGATCCGAAGTTCATCGAGCTCGAGCACCGGCTGAAGTCCGAGTTCGTGAAGCTGTAGCGAGCGACGCGCTACTTTGCGATCTTTCGGATAGCCGCCGGCTCGCCATTGACCGGCCGCACGCCCAATACACGTCCGTGGGGCCGAGCACCATGGCGTACGGATCTCCCTCGTTGGACGCGAGTGTTTCGATCGGTCCTCCTCCGAGAGGTGTTCGTTGCAGCTCGTGTGCGGAGGTCCAGTAGACATGGTCAGCGTCGACGGCGAGCTGCGTGACGGGATAGCAGGGCGTCTCGAACGCCGCCAGCTTCACGCTCGTGCCTCCGGCGAGCGATACCTTCATGACGGCGCCATCGTGCCGGTGGCCACAGGGCACGACGTCGCATGGGATGGGACCGATGGTCCAGTACACGTTGGCGTCATCCACGGCGATGCGCCCGGGACCCGATCCGCTGATCCCACCCAACATGATCGCCTTACCACCGGTGATTGGCTGCTGCACGGGACCTAGTCTCGTCCAGTAAATGTGCGTTGCGTCGAGCGCGATCGAGTCGAGCTCGAGCTGAACGCCTTCGTCGACCAGCGGCAAGATGGCTCCGCCTGCAAGCGGCATTGAGAACAGCGCGTTGTAGTTCGCCCAATACACACGTTGCGTATCCACCGCGATCGGACCTGCCTCGAATTGCCCGGATGCGACGATGACCGGGGTCGCGCTCGATCCGATGCCGGCCGACGTATCACGCGACTCCGTGCGCGAACCAGCGAAGCCGACACGACTGATGTTTGCCGCTTTGTCGCACTTGCGGTGTCACTGGTGCGCATCATGTAAACATGATGGCTGATCGCGAATCGCCCCTGCCGTTCGTTGTCGGCGTGCTCATGATCCTGTTCGGTGGGATCGGGCTGTGGCTCGACCTGCACGCGGTGAGCGCCGGGCGCGACGTCGTCGCAGGGGTACCACGCGATCATGCGCTCTGGAGCTCGTTGCTCATCGCAGGTGTCGCCGTCGCGGTGCTGCACATCAACGCCGGCATTCGAGCCATGCTGTATCGGCGCGACGCGACGAACTGGGCGATCATCTACGCGGTCGCATCGCTCGCCACGACGCTGTGCGTGTTCGTGCTGACGCCGGACCAAGGCACGCGCGACAGCTACGGCAAGATCCTCGACTGGGTCGGCATCGTGCCTGCGGAACGCAATCTGCATGACGCATTGAGCTCCGTGCGAACGATCGTCTCGATCGCGTGGCCACTTGTCGTGGTGTTCGCGATGACTCGCAAGAGCGTGCGAACCGCATGTGGCCGCATCGAGCGCACCGCCGAGTCCCCACGCGCGCGGCTTCACTGATGCTCGGGGTCCCGGCGGGAGGGTTACCGGCTGCGTCCCTCCCGCGCGAGATGAACGCGCTCGAGCAGAACCGCGCTGATTCGCCGGTAACCAGGTGAGGACGGTAGAGCCAATGGCGGATCGCGCGGACGAACCTGGCGTCGTAGTACGGGGCACCGGTTCCGCGAAGCGCAGGCTTGCAGGATCAGGAGCATCGCGAATATCGACCTCCGCATGCCCGCGCTCGATTACACCGCATGCCGGCGACAAAGGTCAGCACGAGCCGAATGCTGCCGACCGGACAATTGGACTCGCATTCGTTCCGTGCGCCGCCTGCTGGTGCACCCGGTCCCGGATGACGAATCCGTGCCGCTGCCAAAACTGAAGAGCCGCCGAATTCTGTGCCTGAACAACCAGCTGGAGTGTGCGGCCTCCGGCGCTCGCTACGAATTGAATGACGGCGGCGATCGTTGCTGCGCCGAGTCCGCGACCGCGGTGGGCTGGCACGATGAGGAGTAGACCGATACACCAGTCGTCCTGCGTCGGGTATCCGCGAAGCAGCTCCACCAATCCGATGATTCGATCGTCTGCGCGCTGCGCGGAGATGCCGAATACGAGCTTGTCCTTGGGATGCTTGCTTGGTGGAACATCCCCAAAGATCTGCTCGGCCTCAAATGCCGCATCCCCGTTGATCAAGCGGAAGAAGTCCGAGCGCTCATCGAACAGCTGACGGATCAGCGGTACGTCAGCTCCCGCGAGTTGTCGGATGGCATGCCCGGCAAGCTCCAACGAACGGGCGATCATGTGTCAGCTCCGCGCGTGTGCAGCCGGAAGGATCGCCGGCTGCTTCCCACCATGCGAAATCATGGCGCTCGAGCAGAACCGAACGGCCTCGCCGGCAACCACGCGAGGCCGATAGAGCCAGTGGCGCATCGTGCGGACGATCTTCGCGTCGTAGTACGGGTCACCGGTTCCGTACATGACTTCGACGCGTGTGACGTGGCCGAATTCGTCTACGCAGTAGTCAAACAAGCCGGTCACCCGTTCGGACAAGGCGACTCGTTCGAGCCACGCGGCGACCACGTGGTCATACGTCGGAAACAGGTTGAACGGTAAGTTCGGCGATAGGTCCGGAACAATGTCTTCACTCCCGGAGATGCGCAAAGAGCTCGCCTGATGGGGCGCGAGGTAAAGTTGCGCGGTCTTATCGATCGGCGCTCTCGCCGGCTGCGATGGTCGTGGCCAAGATGACGGCTGGCTCGGTGCGGCAAGCCTAGGTGAGGGTTGCTGCGAAACGCAGGCTCCCAAGATCACGAATGCTGCCGCCAATCTCGACCGGCGCATGTTCGTCCTCGATTACACAGCAGGCCGACCGCAAAGGCCAGCATGACTAGACGCAGCCGATATCACGTCGAGCTTCATCGCCGGTTCGCGGTTGGATTACCCGACAGCGCTCGTGGGACCTGATGCGTCGCGATTGGGCTACTGTTGACGGCGGAACGTTTCCGTCGTGATCTGACGTCGACGAGACTACGGACGTTTGCGGCGTGACTTCGGTGAATTCGGCTTCGGCCCCGTTGGGCATCGAGGCGAGCGCTCTGACGCCGCGAGGCGGTTCGCGACGTGGCACGCTCCGGCGTGGGCCGGTGGATCCGGCCGCCGATCGGAGGACGACATGATCACGCACTATGGCTTCGGACGCATCTTTCCCGAGGGGCGCGGCGAGACGAAAGACCTCTGGGCGCAGTGGGCCCTCGAGGAGACGGGGCTGCCGTATCGAGTCCACGCGCTCGACCACACCGGTGGCGAGCTCAACGGCGACGCCTTCAGCCGGATCAGCCCCTTCCACCAGGTGCCGGTCATCGACGATGACGGCTTCGTCGTGGCCGAGTCGGCCGCGGTGGTGATCTACTTGGCCGAGAAGGCGGGCAAGCTGATGCCGGGCGACTTCCAGGGCCGCACCCGCGTCGTCCAGTGGTGTTTCGCCGCGACCAGCACCGTGGAGCCGACGCTGGTGTGCATCGACATCGTCGAGATCTTCGACCGCGACAACGCCGCCCACAAGGTCAAGGCGGAGGTGCGCAAGCTCGCCGGCCGTTGGCTCGGCGACGTCGAGCGGCGCCTCGAAGACCGCGAGTGGATCGCCTGCGCCGACTTCACGGTGGCCGACATCATGATGGCCGGCGTTTTGCGCAGCATCCGCAAGACCGACTTGATGGATCCCTTCCCGAGGATGAAGGCTTACTACGAGCGCTGTCTGGCGCGACCGGCCTGGCAGCGCACCCTCGGCCTCTACGCCGAGCGACTCG
>JAQBQF010000099.1 GCA_028287115.1 Myxococcales bacterium | reverse complement strand
CGGCCAAGTGGAGACCGCCGGATTATGCCGAATCGAGCTGCATGGACGGGCGGCTAGGGCCCAACGCGCGGCCTCTTACGAGCAACACGGCATCGGCAGTCGGCATAATCCGAGAGGCGGCATAATGCCGATTATGCCGACCTCGGCATAACCGCCACACCTTCGGAACCCACGCCGCGCTGTTCGGCGTGAATCCGTGGCGGCTGCAGTCGTGGATGTCGCACAAGCGGATCGACGAGACGATGATCTACGTCCACGTGGCGGAGAACCATTGCCGAGAGATTCCGGAGGCGATCACGGCGGCAGCGGTTGCCGAGCTCGACCCGGACCGTCGTGTCCTCAAGATGCTCGGTGCGCGTGGCAGCCACGCGGCAGCGAACAGTGTCGTGATCAATGAGAAAGCAGTCGCCGCAGTTAGTTAACGGGTGGAGATTAGGGGGATCGAACCCCTGACCTCTTGAATGCCATTCAAGCGCTCTCCCAGCTGAGCTAAATCCCCGTGTCGAGGAGCGGTTTCTACCGACCGCGCTCCGAAGTGTCAAGAGCCGGCTTTGGAAGGGTCGTCATCTGGCTTGGGTGGGACGTCATCCGGGTGCATGTAATCGGCGAGATCTTCGTCTTCGAAGCTGATGCCCCCCTTGCGAGGAGTTGCCGGACGCTCGACGGGAGCGGCGTCGCTGGGGGCCGGACGGTTTGCAGGAGGCCGCCAGACATTCGTCGCGTTCTTTGCGCGGCTGTGGGTGTCCTGCGGCGCGGGGTCGGCGCGCTTGATCGGCGGCACCCAGGTCGAGGATGCGACGGTATCGTCCTCGTCCCGCGCGCCGCGCCGGTCGAAACGGCCGCGAGGAGCGACCGGCTCCGCGTGGTCCTCGGTGTGGCCGGCATCGAGATCATCGAGGTGCGCGACGAGATCGCGGACTTCGGGCAGCTCGCCTAGATCGATCTCGCCGCGGCGGATCAGATCGAGCACGATCTCACCGAGCTCGATGAGGGAATCTTGACGCTTGCGTTGCGAGAGCGCCTCGTCGATACGAGACCGCCCCTCGCGGGCGCCGCTCGCGATCGCGTCGCGCACGACGCCGGCTTGTTGCAGTGTCGTGCGGAGCAGCGTGCCGAGCGTGCCTTTGAGCTCGGGGGGGCGGAACCCGCCACGTCGTTGGCGTGCCATGTGGTGAGCGTATCCCAATTGGTCTACGGTCGGCACGCTGTGGTTTTGCGATGGTCTTGCATCGGCGCGCTCCTGATGGTCGCCGCGTGCCCCGCGCCGGAGCCCCCGGCTGCGCCGATTCCGCCGGTGTCCGCCGGAAAAGTTCGGGTCCGGGTATTCACGGAGCCGTCGTCGGCGCGGATCGTCCAGGTCGCCGGAAAATTCGTGTTCGTCGCGACCGAGGACGAGCTGCAGCGCTGGGACGGTACCAGCGTGCTAGCGATGGCAGCGGATCGCGGGCTGTCCGGAAGTCATGTGGTCGCACTCGCGAGCGACTCCGATCGCAAGTGGCTGTGGGTGCTCACAGATGGTGGGTTCGGCCACTACGACACGGCGAACGAAGTGTATGCCGAGCTCGCGCCACCGCCGGCCTCGATGGGAATCGACTACGCCGCGATCGCGAAGGATGGCAGCGCGAGTCTCGCATCTGCGAGCGAGCCCGGTGTGTGGCTCGGCACCGCGAAGGGACTGGTGTTCGTCAGCGACAAGGGCGGCTGGTTGCCGACGCCGATCAAAGATCCGATCCGCGCGCTGGCTCGCGATCATGCAGGCTGGTTATGGATCGCGACGAAGACCGGGCTCGTCGCGCGGAAGCCGACGGGCGATGTCGTCAAGATCGGCGCGGCGCAGGGCTGCGCGATCGTCGAGCCGCGCATCGTCCTCGAAGCGGCCGATGATCGCATGCTCGTGATCGGCGCCGATGCCGAAGGCCACGAACGGATCGCGATCGGCACGAAGACAACCTGGGCGAGCTATCGCGCGCTGCCCGAGCTGACCTGGGACGCCGCGACGAAGCGCGGCAACGCGGTCGTCGTGATGGGCGGCGGTCGGTTGTATCGGATCGCGAGGACGACACCAACGACCGTGCGTCCGCTCGCGCGCGATGGCGTGCGTCTCGTACCGCTCGCGAGTGGCGCGACCGACGAATGGGTGATCGATCCGATCGATGTCGTCGTGCCGCCGAGTGCGACCACCCTCGGTGCGTTCGACGACCAGCTCTTGATCGGGACCCACGATCTCGGCACTGCACGCTATCTCGCCGGCGACGCGCATCCGCGCGATTGGTTGCGGCGCAAGCAGATGTTCGAAGATGCGACGACGTTGTCGGTCGCGTGCACGCGCCAGCAGGATTGCTGGATCGCGACCGGTGCGCGGCAGGCGTGGCACTGGACCGGCGATCGGTTCGTCGAAGGCGGGCCGGATACGGTCATCCTCGCGGTCGCGCGCGATCCTTCGGGGCCGATCTACGCGATCCATCGTTCCGCGATCGACAAGGAGCTGCACCTGTCGCGGATCGACGGCACGACCTGGACGCAAGTCCCGAAGGTCGCGCTCGCGACACCGGGAGAACGGCCCGAGGTCAGCTTCGCGCGGTTTTCCGGAAGCGGCACGCTGTGGGTCGGCCTCCGCTACAAGGATGGCGAAGAGCGTCGCGCGTACGGCATCGCGATCGTCGAGCCCTCGACCGGCAAGGTGACCTATCACCACACCGAAGCGCCGGATCGCAAGGCGCCCGACAAGAAGCAGAAGATGTTGCCGATTCCGGTCGGCGTCGTCGATGCCGACGTGCGCGGCGAGGTTGCATGGTTTGCGACGAACGAAGGTGTCGCGAGGCTCGACCACGGGCAGGTCAAGCTGTGGAACGAGGCGACCGGGCTGCGCTCCGAGCTCGCGCGCGCGGTGACGATCGTCGGCGATGCCGGCGTGATCGTCGCGACGGGCGCCGGTGCCGGCGTGTGGAACGGCAAGCAGTGGGATTTTCCAGCCGCGCTCGCCTTCGAGATCAACGACGTGGTCGCGACCCGTAACGGGCAGGTCTGGATGGCGACCGAGCGCGGGATCGCAGCGTGGGATGGCCAGAAGGTCCGCCGCGTCGATATGCGGCGTGGACTCGTCGAGAACGAAGTCGCCGACATCGCCGCCGATCAATTCGATCGCGTGTGGGCGCGCGGCCCGGGCAGCCTGACGTTGATCTCGCAGTAAGCCCGAAACGTCCCCGCTGCTTGATCAGTCCGTGACCGAAGCTGCGCTCGCGCTGCGCGTGCGGTACGTCGCATCGATGTGGGCCATCAGATCGAGGAGGTTCGTCTCCATCCGCGCGGTTCCGCCGAGCGGGGCGTCGAGATAGAACGTGCCGCTCTCGCAGCCATCGCCGGTGGTCGGGACCGGCACGCCGGACTGATTGGGACGACAGCGGCCGTCGACGTAGACGATGATGAACTTCTGGATTCGCGTCGCCAGCGGCTCGCTCGCGATCATGTGATTCGCGATGACCGCGGACAAGCTGATCAGATCGTCGGGCTGTTGGCCGTAGCCGTGGAGCACGTAGACGACCGGGTAACGCTTGTCGGCGTTCTCCGGCTTGTCGTAGCCCGGCGGCAGTGACAGCGCGAACGGGCTATCGCGGCCCGTGGTCGGCGACGTGAACGTCAGGCCCTTCATCAGCTGGCCGCCGTCGTTCGCATCGTCGCGATTGCCTTCGGGCCAGTGCGCATCGATGAAGCCGAAGCCGGTCTCGATCCGATAGATCGCCTGCGTCGCGGTCCCGACGTGGCGACCGTCGCCGCCGTTGATCTCGGCAGCCGTCGCGTCGGGATTGCCGTAGCGGAGATAACCGTCCTTCGGCAGCTCGTTCCATTTGATCTCGGTGAAGTCGTAGCTCGCATCGCTCGGCCCGCCCGTGAGCGCCGAGAAGTTGTCGTAGACCCCGAACGGCGTTCCGTACGTCCCCATCGCGACGCCGACCGCCTGGTTCGACGACAGCGACGCATTCAAGAAGTCGCGAATGCCGCCGTCGAACCACAGCGACATGTGCCGGCGCTGATCTGCCGTGAGTGCCGCGAGTCGCACACGCAGATCGCTCTCGTTCCAGCGCGCGACGTTCGGCGACAGATCCCATTTTCCATTGCCTTCACCATAGTCGTAGCAAGCGGAGACACCCGACGGCGGCGTCGCGCCCGCCTGGCACGTGCCCGCGACGCCGTCGAGCCCGACATCTTGGTACGGCTCGCCCATGTCGTAGACCTTGTTGCCTTCGGTGCCGCGCGGGTTGCGCAGGTAGTGGAAGTCATCACCGTTCGGATCGGGGTTCGTCAGCGCGTTGTAGCCGGGCTCGTCTTTGTCCGCGAGGCCGTCGGTGCCGACGTCGGAGTAGGGCTCGTAGGCGCTCGTGATCACGGGCTCGCCGAGATCGCGCTTGCCGTTGTTGTCGAGATCGACCGCGAGCAAGAGCTCCGCGGGATCGAGCTGGGGCAGCGTTGGATCGAACACCGCGAGGCCGAGCCGCGTGCTATCGCCGCCGTCGCAGAACGTGATCACCGGCTTGCTGCCGTCGGGGTTGAATTCCTTGTCGTGAAAATCGCGCAGCACGATCGGATTCGCGCAGCGCGTCGCCGGAGCGGTCGCGAAGAACGAGAACGGCACGCCCGGTGGCGCGTAGGGATTGGCCGGGTTGTAGAACGCGGCATTGCCGAGCGCGCGCGACATGTCGCGGAGGCCCTCGAAGTAGAGGCTACGATCGAGCGTGAGCCCGATGCCGTCGCCGGTCTGATGGATCATGTGCTCGAAGTCCGCTGCGGTCTCGAACTGATCCTGCTTCGTCGAGTGGTTGGGGCACAGCGTGCCGACCGCGCCGCGACCGGCCGCCTGATCATCGACGGTGCAGAAGCCGCCGAACAGGTAATCGGAGACCATGCTGAGCGTGTAGTCCATCGAAGGACCGGGCTCGCCGCCGAGATCGGCGATCGTGTCGAACTTGTCGGGGTGACGCAGGCCGATCGTCATCGAGGCGTTGCCGCCCATCGAGATCCCGATGAGCGCGTTCCAGCCGAACTGCTGCATTTCGGGCGTCCCGGCATCGGTGGCGGCGACGACTTGATACGTCGTCAGCTCGCCCGCGCGAAACGTGACGTGCGACCCGTACGGATTGTCATCGACGATCGTGCGATTGGCGACCGGCGGGAAGAACGCCTCGCCGGTGGCGCGCTTCGCGATCACGCGAACATGGCGGCGGGTGGCGCCCGCGGGCAGGCGCGCGGCCTTGTACGGCAGCGTGAGCTCGAACGGCCGGTCGGACCACGTCCCTTCGGTACCGAACGCGACCGCCGGTCCGAGGGCGACAAAGCCGGCCGGCACGATGTCCGGTGCGCAGGCGATCGTGACATCGGACGCGGGCAGCGTCGTGTGAGCCGCCGCGGCGATCCCCGCATTCGCGAGATCGCTCGCGTTCGTCACGACGATCGGCTCGCCGAGCCTCAACGTGCCGGACGTCATTCCCGAGCAGGTGATCTCGGTCGACTGACCGTCACCGCCACAGGCAGCGAGCACGATCGCGAACGCGAAACAACAAGTCGCCCTCATGTGCGCGCAGCGTACACATAGGCCGCCGAAACTCCACCAGAATCTGATTCCGCCAAAAGTTGGCGCCGTTACCTCGCGATCCGTAACGTCGGCCTTGGTGAAGGTCTTGGCGTTCATGCATCTCGGACCCGCGCTTCGGCGTTGGGCGATGCGCCTTGGTCTGGCGGTCGTCGTCGCGATCGCGATCGGCTACGTGCCGGGACAGATCCTGCGTCGCGATCCACGCGTCGCCAAGCTGAACACGCAGATCGATCAGCTCGAGACGGAGGCGCGCGAGCTCGCCGCCGGCAATGCCGCACTGTTCCGCGAGATCGATGCGCTGCGCTCGGATGTCGGCGCGATCGAGAATCGCGCGCGCGCCGATCTCGGCATGGTCTATCCCGACGAGGTCGTGCTGCAAGTGCGGCGAGGTGGCCCGTGAGTCTCCGCGCGCTCGTCCCGACGCGCTACCGCCGAGCCGCGCGCCGTGCCGCGAAGGTCTCGGTCGGTGCGGCCGCGAGCGCGCTCGCATGCATCGTCGTCGCGATCGGCAGCGTCGACGGGGCGGCGCTGATGGGGCCGCGGATTCCGCTGCCGCAGGCGATGATCGCATGCGCCGTCGCCGTGCTGGCGATCGCGGCGGTGATGCGCCGGGTTCAGTTCACGCCGCCGTCGGCGCGCGCACAACGCGTGTCGATGTGGCTGTCGGCCGCGGTGGATCTCGCCGATCTCGAGCTCGCGCTCGCGCTCGTCGCCGGCTTGCACGTCGTGATCGCGGTGACCGGTGGGCTCGCATCGCCGGCGTATCCGGCGCTCTACGCGCTCGTCGCGTTTGCGGTCACGATCCTCGCGCGTCCGGGCGCGATCGCGACGCTCGGTGCGGCGCTGCTGCTCGAGGTCTCGCTGCTCGTGCGCACGGGGATCACGGATCAGACCGCGCTTGCCGCGGGACTTCACGCGGTGTTTCTCTCGGGCGCTGCCACCGCTCACCTCGTGCTGCTGCGCGGCCTGACCTCCCGATATCGCCGCCGCCGTGCGAAGCGGCTCGAAGAAGAGCTCGGCGCGCTACGCGATTCCGCGCGCGACTATCGGCTGATCGCCGCCGCGCTCGGACCCGGTAGTCGTGCGCCGCGAGGTCGCGACGAGGAAGAGCGCCTGCTCGCGATCGGCGGCGTCGGCATGATCGGCGACGCGATGAGCTGGGTGCTCGGCACGCTCAAGCGCTCGCTCGGCGCGCGTACGGTCGCGCTGCTGTGGCTCGACGACGACGGCGAACGGATCAAGCTCAAGGAAGTCGTGTCCGATGCCGACGACATCACCGAAGCGCCGCGGCTCCCGAACGCCGGCGTGCTCGGTGCCGTGATCCGCGATCGCGAGCCGCTGCTCGTCGGTGCGACCAAGCCGGGCCAGCTGCCGTACTATGACGGCGGCCGCGCCGGGGTCGCGCTTGTCGCGGTGCCGATCGTCGAAGGCGGTCACCTGCGCGGCATCCTTGCCGCGGATCGTGATGCCGGATTCTCGGAAGCCGATCGCGATCTGCTGGCCGATGCGACCGCGCAGGTGTTGCGGGTCGTACAGGCCGAGCAAGTGTTTCGCGCCGTCGAGCGCGCGAAGTACGAGCACGAGCGGTTCTATCAAGCGACCGCGATGCTCGGCCGCGCGCTCACCGCCGAGCAAGTCATGGAGACCGCGTTCGATGCGGCCGCGGCGATCGTCGACTACGATGCCGGCGCGATCGCGCTCTACGAAAAAGACCGCGCGCGTCACAAGGTCTCTGCCGTGCGCGTGCGCGAGCACGGCGCCGGCCTCATCGATCCCGTGCAGCTCGCCGGCCTCGAGTTCAAGGACAACGCCGGCCTCGTCTCGATGGTCGTCAAGAACCGGCACTACCTCCCCGCGGGCGGCGAGCCGCGCGAGGTCTCCGCGCCGATCTACACGCGCAAGGTCAAGATCGAGGACGCGAAGTCACTGCTGGTGCTGCCGCTGATCGCCGCCGACGAAGTGATCGGCACGCTGACGCTCGTCGCGCGCGCCGAGAAGCGGTTCGGCAAGGACATCCGCGAGATGCTCGCGGTGATCGCGAACCAGGTCGCGGTCTCGCTGCAGAACGGTCTCCTCTACAAGAAGATGGAGACCATGGCGACGACCGACGGGCTCACCGGCCTGACGAACCATCGCTCGTTCCAGGAGCGGTTCGAGGATCTGCTGATGCGCGCACAGCGTCACAACGGCAGGGTCGCGCTGCTGCTGTGCGACGTCGACCACTTCAAGAAGGTCAACGACAATTACGGTCACCCGATCGGCGACGAAGTCCTCCGCCGCGTCGCGCGCGTGCTCCAAGAAGTGCCGCGCAAGATCGATATTCCGGCCCGGTACGGCGGCGAAGAGTTTGCCGTGCTGCTCGACAACGTCGACGTCGATCAAGCGAAGGCGGTTGCCGAGCGGATCCGGATCGAGATCTCGAAGGTCGTCGTCGAGACCGAGAAGGGCGGCTTGTCCGTCACGCAATCGATCGGCATCGCCGCGTTCCCGGATGACGGTCGCGATCGCGCGACGCTGATCGAGCGCGCCGATCTGTCGCTCTATCACGCGAAGCACACGGGCCGGAATCGCGTCGTCACCTGGGCCGAGGCGCAGGCCTCGAAGACCAAAAAAGCCGGTTAACAGCCGCCCGACGACACGGCACAGCTGCTGGGCGGTGGCGGATCCTGACTGCCGACATTCGTTCCGCCGGGAGTTGGATTGCCGCGACGTCCGCGGACACATCCCGCCAACAACACCGCACTTATCAGCAATACGCGTAGCGTCAGCTTCAGCATGCGCTGAATGCCAGCAAGCGTCATGCGCGAGCAGGCCGCGCGGCAGGCCCGATTTCGGACTCGGAGCGCGCGCCGACTACACCGACGCTCGGCGAGCGCGCTCAGCGGATCGAAGAACGGATTACTTGTTCGCGTTCGCGGCTTCGGCGGCGAGCTTCGTCTCGTCGGCGGCGAGCTTGAGGGCGTCCTTCGCCTTCTGTGCGTGCCCTTCCATGTCGTACTCGTTCGCCTTCTGCGCCGCTTCGAGCTTGTCGAACGCCTGGCCGATCAACTTTTGAGCGGCGGCGAGGTTCGGGTGCTTCTTCGCGCTGACGTTCTTCACCGGATCTTTCGCCAAGGCGTAACCACCGACGAGACCCATTCCAAGACCCATGCTGACCACACACGCGACGATCGTCTTCATTTGATTCTCCTGTTGAGCTTCGCGGACAGTCGCAGTGGGATCTGCGCGCGTCAACCGCATGGGGCCCGATGCCCCGACCAATCGCAGCCTCGCGATCTTTGCTTCGACCTGCGAAATGGCAAACCGCGTCTGGGTTCTCGACTCCGAGATTCGGCTCCGCGGGAAGGCCCAACAACCGCAACTTGGCGCGATCGACCGCTTTCCGAGGCAGATCGCTCTGGCGTCGTTCGTGTACCGCACGGTTTGACACCGCGGTCCCCTAACGGGAATGTCCCATCGTGGCCGTCAAGAATTACGTCCTCGACACCAACGTCCTGCTCCACGATGCGCGTGCGTTCTACGCGTTCGCGGATAACAACGTGATCATTCCGATCTACGTGATCGAAGAGATCGACACGTTCAAGAAGGATCAGTCGGAGCTCGGCCGCAACGCGCGTCAGGTCGCGAGGCTGCTCGATCAATACCGCAGTGAAGGTGGCCTCTCGCATCCGCAGAAGATGGAGACCGGCGGCACGGTTCGCGTCGCGCTCTCGAAGAACCCGATCAAGAACCCGAGCTATGACTCGCGGTCGATGGATCAGCGGATCCTCGAGATCGCTCTCGAGGTTCGCGACGCCGATCTGAAGACGCCGACGATCCTCGTTACCAAGGACGTCAACATGCGCGTCCGTGGCGACGCGCTCGGCATCGCGTCGGTCGACTTCGAGCCGGAGCGGATCTCGATCGACGAGCTCTACCCCGGCAATCGCGAGGTGCTGGTTCCGGCGGGCACGATCGAAGAGTTCTACGCGCAGGGCAGCGTCGTGGTCGACACTTCGGGCCTCCACGCGAACGAGTTCCTGACGCTCTAAGACGAGAACGGCAAGTCCGCGCTCACGCGCTGGGACAAGAACATCGGCAAAGCGATCCCTGTTCGCAAGCTTCGCGAAGGCGTGTGGGGGATCAAGCCGCGCAACCGCGAGCAGCACTTCGCGCTCGACTTGCTGCTCAACGACGACATCAAGCTCGTCACGCTCGTCGGCAAGGCCGGTACCGGCAAGACGCTGCTCGCGATCGCGGCGGGCCTACAGAAGGTCACCGAGGAGCAGGTGTTCTCGAAGATGCTCGTCTCGCGTCCGGTGTTCCCGCTCGGCCGCGACATCGGCTATCTGCCCGGCACGATCGAAGAGAAGCTGAATCCGTGGATGCAGCCGATCTACGACAACCTCGAGCTCTTGCTCGGCCTCAACAAGACCGACAAGAAAGAGGGCCGCAGCTACGCCGAGCTCGTCGATCTCGGGTTTGTCGAGATCGAGCCGCTGACGTATATCCGCGGTCGCTCGCTGCCGAACGTCTACATGATCGTCGACGAGGCGCAGAACCTGACGCCCCACGAGGTCAAGACGATCGTGACGCGCGCCGGTGAGGGCACGAAGATCATCCTGACCGGCGACCCGTATCAGATCGATCATCCATACCTCGACTCCTCGAACAACGGCCTGACGACCGTCGCCGAGCGCTTCAAGAACGAGATGATCGCGGGCCACGTGATCCTGACCAAGGGTGAGCGGTCGCCGCTCGCCGAGCTCGCAACCCAGATCCTGTGACCCCCGGCGCCAGGGACGGTGCACACTGTTGAAACCTGCGATCGCCAAGTCCGCGGAATCACGCGCCGGGTTCGTGCAGTGAAGCGGCTCCTCGGCCTCGCGATCCTCGTCTTCACCACGCGCGCCGATGCGCAGCCCGACACCGGTTGGGAGCTGCGGGTTCCGGATCGGCTCGAGATCCAGTCCGGGACCAGTGGCTCGCTCGTCGTCTCACTCGCGATCGATCGCGGCCTCGCGATCTCGAAGGACGCGGCGATCATCCTCGATCTCGCACCCGAAGGTGCGCTGGCGGTGAAGCGCCGGCGGCTCGGGCGCGCCGATGCCGTCGATCCGGATGCCGAGGCACCGCGGTTTCAGGTTGCGGTCCACGCCGATGTGCCGGGCGACTTCGCGCTCAAGCTTCATCTGCGCTTCTGGCTGTGCGGCAACAAGAGCTGCCGGCCGATCGATGCGCGCCGGACGATCGCGGTCTCCGTGCCCGCACCGGCTGCTCCCCCGAGCGATGCCGGCGTCGATGCACCCGCGGACGCGGGTCGCCGCAAATAGCACCCAGACACCCGCACGACGGCTTCCTTGGGTCCTCGGGGCTGAATAGATCCAGCTTGTTGCGCTTAGATCGGATCGGCGGCTCGTGCGTGGAAACGAGGCATGATGGTCCGTCAACGCCTCGTCACGTATGGAATCGCCACCACCGCCCTCGCGACTGTCGCTCTCGCGCTGTGGCTCAAGCCATGGTCGAGCGAGAGCCTGACCTCGAACGACAAACCAAACGACAAGCCGACACCTGTCGAGACCGCGAAGCATCGGATCGACGTCGTGTTCGCGGTCGATACGACCGGCTCGATGGGCGGACTCATCGATGGCGCAAAGCGGACCGTGTGGTCGATCGCGTCGCACATCCGCGAGATCGATCAGCAGGCCGACCTCCACGTCGGGCTCGTCGCGTATCGCGATCTCGGTGACGAGTACATCACGCGCGACTTCCCGCTGACCGCCGATCTCGATTCGGTGTTCGCCGAGCTGTCGAGCTACCAAGCGGCCGGCGGTGGTGATGCCCCCGAGGATGTCGACGCGGCGCTGTTCGACGCCGTGCACAAGATGCAGTGGCGCGACGGCGCGAAGAAGATGGTCTTCCTCGTCGGCGATGCGCCTCCCGCGAGCCGCGGCGACGTGCCTCGGTTCGAGGTGACCGCACGCGAGGCGAGCGATCACCAGATCGTACTCAACACGATCCGCTGCGGTGTCGACGGCGAGACGCAGACCGCATGGCAGCAGATCGCCTCGATCGGTCACGGTGAGTTCTCGACGATCCAGCAAGACGGTGGGGTCCAGCAGATCGCGACGCCTTACGACGCGAAGATGGCCGAGCTGTCTGCCAAGGTCGACGCGACCACGGTGATCTACGGCGACGCGAGCGCTCACATGGGCTGGGAAGGCAAGATGCATGCGACCAAGGCGGCAGCTCCGGCCGCGGCTGCGGATCGCGCCGGTTACTACGCGGCGAAGCCGTCGAAGAAGGGCGAAGGCCGCGCGCGCGAAGACATCGTCGGTGGCGTCGCCAGCGGCCTGGTGGACGTCGAGTCGCTGACCGCGACGAACCTCCCGGCCGACATGCGGGAGATGTCGAAAGACCAGATCAAGACCGAGATCACTCGCCGCGCCAAGGTCCGCGACGAGGCGCAGAAGGAAATCTCCGAGCTCGCCAAGCAGCGCGCGGAGTACATCCGTGGGCACGCGACCGACAAGGATGGCTTCGACGCGAAGGTCAAGGCGACCGTCGAGCGCGAGCTCAAGTAGCCGCTCCGTAGCGCACGGCGGCCGATGACAGGACGGTGCGACAATGCTATGTCGCCCCGATGCAGTTTTCGCAGTTGGGGTTGATTCCGCCTATCGCGCAGGCGGTTGCGGCGGAGGGGTACACGACTCCGACCCCGATCCAGTTACAAGCCATCCCGCACGTGCTCGCGGGGCGCGATCTTCTCGGTCTCGCACAGACGGGCACCGGCAAGACGGCGGCGTTCGCGCTGCCGATCTTGCAGCGGCTCGCCGAGATCTCTCCGGGCCGCGGTCATCGGTCGATTCGCTGCCTCGTCCTGACGCCGACGCGCGAGCTCGCATCGCAGATCGGCGAGAGCTTCAACACCTACGGCAAACACCTACCGCTGCGGACCGCGGTGATCTTCGGTGGCGTCGGTGTCGAGGCGCAGAGACAAGCGCTGCGCTCGGGGCTCGATATCCTCGTCGCGACGCCCGGCCGCCTGCTCGATCTCTCGAATCAGCGGCTCGTCGATCTGCGCGCGCTCGAAGTGTTCGTGCTCGATGAAGCCGACCGCATGCTCGACATGGGCTTCATCCACGACGTCAAGCGCGTGATCGGCCTCCTGCCGACGCGTCGCCAGACGCTGTTCTTCTCGGCGACGATGCCGCGCGAAGCGCAAGAGCTCGCCGATCGGTTGCTCCACGATCCGGAGACGGTCGCGGTGACCCCGCCGGCGACCACCGCAGAGAAGGTCGATCAGGAGCTGTATCTCGTCGAGAAAGCCGACAAGCGCGCGCTGCTCGTCGACGTGCTGCGTGATGTCGACATGCGCCGCGTCCTGATCTTCTCGCGTACGAAGCACGGGGCGAATCGGATCTCGGAGCACCTCGAGAAGGCCGGCATCGGTGCCGAGGCGATCCACGGCAACAAGTCGCAGAACGCGCGCGAGCGCGCCCTCGCGAACTTCAAAGCCGGCAAGATCCGGTGCCTCGTCGCGACCGATATCGCGGCACGCGGCATCGACATCGATGACGTCACGCACGTCGTCAACTTCGATATTCCGGAAGTGCCGGAGCAATATGTCCACCGGATCGGCCGCACCGCGCGCGCCGGCGCCGCGGGCATGGCACTCAGCTTCTGCGACGCCGACGAGCGCGCAGACTGGCGAAACATCGAGAGGCTGACGCGCCAGGAGATCCCGGTCGTCGATGGCCATCCGTATCAGTCACGCGTTCCGCTCGGCGCGCGCCCTCCGCAGACGAGCGCGCCGCAGCGTGGGCCGCGGCCCAACGGCGGTGGTGGTCGAGGCGGACGCACGGGCAGTGGCCGCGGCGGCGGTCGGCATCGCGCGCGGTAGTCACCCGAACGTGTGCACGACGATGCCGCGATCGGCGGCGACGGCCTCACCGAGGAACACGCGCAGGCGCTCGAGCTCGCGCGGCGGTTGCGTGATCTGCGCGACCGCGGCGAGGATTTGAACGACGAGGACCGGCGAGAAGAATCGCCCGGAGGAGTGAGCGCCGTCGGCGAGCGACGGCACGGGCTCGCCTCCACCGGCGAGAAAGCCCAGCGGATGCCCGACCGGATGCTCGCCCAGCGCCCGGTGCACGGCCGACCAGCCGACGCCAAGCTCGAGTGCGTGAAGCGCGCTGAGGTGAGACGCGTGCACGCTCGCGTCGTCGTAGCCCGGCAACGAATCCGCCGAGGTCGCATCGCCCGGCGTCTTCGCAAGGTCCGACTCGCGAATCGAGAACACGGTACAGTTCACGCCGTCATCTTATCCGAACGCCGCGGGCGGGCGAACATTCACGTAACACGAGCTCGTCGGTCACGCGCCGCTTTCACCCAACCCGACTCGAGACTAGACTCGACAGCGATGAGGTCCATCGCTCTCGTGATCGCGATTCTGCTGCTCGGGCCGGTCGCACACGCGGATCCGGAACGCACCTTCAACGCACGCTCGGACAACCACGACGCTGCGCCGACGGAGCGTCGTCGGAGCTACGTCCATACGGCGTGGACGCTCGGCGCCTTCGGCGTGATCGGCGGCGTCACCGGTGTGGCCACCGGGATGTACGCGTCGAGCCTCTATCATCGCCAGTTCGACAACGGCAACTGCAGCGCGATGGCGGACGTGAGGACCTGCAACCTGATCGGACGCGCGGAAACTCACCACGCTCAGACGCTCGGCAACATCGGCACGGGCATCGCGTTCACGGGTGCAGCGCTGCTGGCGACCGGCGCCATCATCTACTTCATCGCACCTCGCGATTCCATGATCGTGACACCGACGGCGTCCACCGAGAGCGCGGGACTCGCGGTGATCGGCCGGTTCTAGGCTCAGCGCCAGTCGCTGACGGCTTGGCGCAGCTCGCCGAGCCGTGCGCGCGACAGCGAGCCGACCGCCGCGAGCACGAGGTGCTTCGGTGACAGCACCTGCTCGGCGACGCGGACCACGTCATCGATCGTGACCTTCGCCATCTGCGCGAGACGCTCGGAGAGGGTCGGCGGCGGATAATAGAGCGCGGTGCCTCCGAACCAGCCGGCCATCGCAGAGGCATCGTCGATCGACGCGAGCGTCTCGTAGCGATAGCGAACGCGCGCCTTCGCGAGCTCGTCGTTGGTGACCTGACCGTGGCGCAGGCCATCGAGGAGCGCGAAGAGCTCGCGGACGAGCGACGGAACCTTCGCGTTCGCGGTCGCGCTGGTGATCTCGAACAGCGCCGCATCGGCGAGCGGCTCGATCGCGGCGTGGATCGAATAGGCGAGCGCCTTTTGATCGGCGAGCGTGTAGTGGAGGCGTGTCGACATGCCGTCGTCGAGCACGCGCACGAGCGCGACCAACGAGACATATGCGGGATCGAGCTCGGGGATCGCGCGAAACAGCACGGACAGCGAGGTCTGCGAGCCCGCGTCCTTCACGTGATGCAGGAGCGGGCCGTCGATCGGGGGTGGTGCGGCGGGGACGTCGGCACGCTTGCCGGCCGGCAGCTTCGCGAGCGCACGTGCCGCTTGCTCGACGACGGGACCGTGCTCGATCGGACCCGCGACGCACAGGTTCGCGTTCTTGGCGCCGTAGAACGCCGCGAAGTGACGGCGGACGTCGGCGGCCGTGAACCTCTCTACGTTCGACCGCGGTCCGATGATCCGCTGTCCGAGTGGATGGTCTTCGAACACGATGCCGCGGGCGATATCGTCGGCGTTGATCTCGACGCCATGCTCGTCGTAGTCCTCGTTGATCTCCTCGAGGACGAGCTCGCGTTCGAGCTCGATGTCGTCGAACCGGGGTTGCCCCACGAGCTCGCCGAGCAGCTCGATCGAGGCCGGGATATGATCGGCCTCGAGCGACAGCTGGAACAACGTATAGTCGCGCCCGGTCTCGGCGTGGAGGGTCGAACCGAGCCGCTCGACCGCGGTATTGAGCTCGAGCGAGGTCCGGTAGCGCTCCGTGCCCCGAAACAGCATGTGCTCGACAAAGTGTGACAGGCCGTTGTCGGCCGGGGTCTCGAACCTCGCGCCCACCTTGACGAACAGCGCCGAAACGGCGGTATGGAGGTGGGGGAGTGCGACGGTGGTCACGGCCAGGCCGTTGTCCAGGACCGTTGTTTCGACGCGCGGATCGCGCAGCAGATCGAGCACTACAAGGACTTACCACGGCGATTCGTTGACGCCGTCGGCAGATCGGCGGTATCACCATTGAGGATCCGGTGCTCCTCAAAAAGATCGTGATCGCGGAAGACGACGACGCCATTGCGCACATGGTCAGCATGGCGCTTGGTGACGCGGGCTATTTGTGTCTCCGCGCCCGGGATGGCGAGGAAGCGCAGAAGCTGGTCAAGGCCCACGATCCAGACTTGCTCGTGCTCGACGTCATGATGCCCCGGGTCGATGGCCTCGAGGTCGCGCGGCGGCTCAAGGCCGACGTCATGTGGTCCCGGACCCCGATCCTGATGCTAACGGCGCTCACGGGAGTCGAGAACGAGGTCTCCGGCCTCGAGTCCGGCGCGGACGCCTACATGTCCAAGCCGTTCGATCTCCGCGAGTTCGGAGCCCGGTGCAAGGCGCTGATTCGCGCGGCGCGTCGCGAGCGCGATCGCAACCCCACGACGAATCTCCCCGGCTCGCGCGCGATCGACGAAGAAATCGAAGGCGCGCTCAAGAGCGGCAAGCCGACCGCCGTCGTCCACATCGACATCCTCAGCTGGGACGCGTACGCCGATACGATCGGAATCGCTCGCTCCGAAGATACCGTACGCAATCTGGGACAGTGGCTCCTCGAGGCGGCGCGCGTCGCTTCGGGCGGCGGCGCGTTCGTCGGTCACATCGGCGGCTCGGACTTCATCGCGGTCCTCGCGCCGGACCATTGCGACGTGTTCGTCAAGAATGCGGAGTCCGCGTTCGACGGTCATATCGCGACGCTGCCCGGCGATCCGAAGTCGCTCGCGCTGGTGCTCGCGATCGCCTCGACGGACGGCCTCAAGCTCCAGGGCGGGCCCGATGATCTAGGCCGCCGCCTCGGCAAGGCCATGAAGCTCGCGAAGGCTGCCGGCAAGACCGGCCACGTGGTGTATTCGGGTAGCTGAGGCGGATGCCGCCGGATAGCGACAAGGGCGATCCGGGCCCCGACAAGACCGACAAGCACGACACCGATCCCGCGGTCGCCGACACGCAGTCTTCGGACGGCGCGACGCCCCCGGAGAAACCCGACGCGAGCCCAGGCCGACCGAAGCGCTCGGTGCATGTCGGGGACGTGCTCGGGCGTTACGAGCTCGTCTCCGAAGTAGGCGAGGGCGGGATGGCGACGGTGTATCGGGCTCGCGATCGCGAATTGCGGCGCGAGGTCGCGCTCAAGGTGCTGTTCCCGCATCTCGCGAGGCGAGACGAGGTCGTGCGCCGGTTTCATCGCGAGGCGCGCGCGGCGGCCGGCCTCGAGCATCCGAATATCTTGCGGGTCTACGACGTCGGCGGCGGCGAGGCCGATGATCCGCCGTACATCGTGATGGAGCTGATCCGCGGGCGCACGTTGCTCGCGGAGATCGAACAGCGTGGGCCGATGCTCTCCGAGGTCGCCGCGTGTGTCGGGGCGCTGCTCGCCGATGCGCTCGATGCGGCGCACGCCGCCGGCATCATTCATCGCGACATCAAGCCGGCGAACGTGCTGATCGATCCTGGGGTGCGGAGTGAATCCGCCCCCCTACATTCCGGCCCGAAGGGGCGCCTCTTGCTCGCCGATTTCGGCGTCGCGCGGCTCGAGACCGAAGACTCGCTCGTCACGCGGACGGGCTCGCTGCTCGGCACGCCGGCGTACATGAGCCCGGAGCAGGCCGGCGGCGACACGGCGACCTCGCAGAGCGATCTATATTCGCTCGGCGCGACGCTGTATCAGCTCGCGACGGGCTCGCTGCCGTACACGGGGAGCGCGGCGCGCGTGATGACGCAGATCGCGCAGGGCGCACTCGTGTCGCCGGTCCGCAAGCGAGCGGCCGTCGGTCCAGATCTGTCGCGCCTGATCGAGCGGCTGATGGCGGTCGAGCCGGCGCAGCGATCGCCGAGCGCCGCGGCGGTCGCCACCGAGCTCCGCGAGATCGCAACCGCGGGCGGATTCGGAGAGGCGAACGACGAGCTCGCAGACTACCTCGCCGATCCCGAGTCGTTCGTGCGCGACAAGACACCCCGGATCGTGACGGCGCTCGTCACGTCCGCGACCCAGGCGATCGCGAGCGCGAAGCTGGCACGTGCGATGGCGCTCGCAGATCGAGCGAGTGCGCTCGCCCCGAATGATCCGGCGGTCACCGCGCTGATCGCGACCGTCACCGAGGGCGGGCGGTCGTCGCGGCTGCGCAGGATGCTGGCGATCGGCGGCCTCGGCGGCCTCGGCGTGCTCGCCGCGGGCGGCGCCGTCGCCGGCGTGCTGGCGATGCGCGGTGGTGACGATCTCGCGGACGCGCGACTCGCGACCGTCATGCGAGACGCGAGATCGCAAGACGCTGCGCTGTTCGCGAGCGAGCCCGACGCGCCGGTCACCTCGGCGGGCGCGGGCATCGTGATCGATGGCGGCGGACGGTCGCGACGCGCCGATGTGGCGTTTTCCACCGCATCGTCGCTCGACGCGGCAATTGCGAGCGTCACGACGCCGCCGTCGCTCGACGCTGGTATGCGCCCGCGACATACCGACGCGGCGCTCCCGATGTCGCCGGCGATCGATGCGGTGATGTCACCGGTCGCACCGGCGATCGCGATCGATGCGGCCGTCGCGCCCGCAATGGGCGCGATCGTCGTCAACAACGACACGTGGTGCGAGGTCTCGATCGACGGCATCGATCATGGCCGGCGCGATGACACGCCGATTCGCGTCCCGGCCGGTCATCACACGGTGAAATGCGAGCAACCAAATTTCAAACGCGTGTGGGTGCAAGACGTCGACGTCGCTCCGAATAAGACGATCACGGTGTCGGGCTCGCTGCTCGCACCGGTGACCGTGACGCTCGGCATCGACGTGACGATCGGCGGCGTGCCTCACCGCCGCGGCGAGGTGTTGAAGCTGCCAGCGGGTCGCATCGACGTGGTCGCCGGTGGCCGCACGACGTACCTGACGCTCCGCGAGACATGCACGATTCGCGGGGCGGACGACGAGCTCGACTGCTACCGCTGAGACCCCGACATCGATGTCGCGATCGCGGCGCGGGTCGCGATCGAACGCTTCTGCATTCAGGGACTTGGCCGTGGCAGGATGGTTGCACTCTGATCCTGCCGTGAGCCGCTTCGCGTTCATATGCCTGCTGGCCGCTGGGTGCTTCTACGGCGACCCGATCAACCAGCGGCCTTCGATCGAGATCGTGACCGACTCGAGCACGACGCCGCATCGCGGCGATCACGTGAAGCTGCACGCGAGCGTCAACGATCCGGAGAATCAGTTTGTGACGTTGACCTGGCACGCGCAGGCCTGCGAGAAGGCCGAGGATCTCGCGACGTGTGACAAGGCGTTCTTCAGCTGGATCGGCGATCACCCAGACATCACGATCCCGTCGCGTCTCGAAGACGGCATCACCAGCGTGCAGTCGCTGCGGGTCGTGCTCGAAGCGCAGGACGATCACGGCGCGACCGCGAAGCCGACCCAGGTGCTCGTGGTGCCCCTCGCCGATATCCCCCCGGATCTCGCGCTCAGCAAGCGCAGCTTGCACGGCTCGGTCGTCGGCGTCCCGATCGATTTCTACGCCAAGGTCGGCGATGCCGATGATGGCCCCGACGCAGTGACGCTCGATTGGGTCGTGTTCAGCCCGCCGTCGCAGCCCGCGAGCACGCTGATCGACATCCCCAACGTGCCGCAGGATCTTGCCGACCACGCGCACATCACGACCGGAAAGCGGTTCGTGCCGATGGGCGTCGGAGATTGGGACATTCAAGTCACCGCGACGGATCCGCAGACGAGTGCTCATCCCGATGGCGTGTCGACGGTGCAACACCTGCTCGTCTCGGTCGTGCCCGATCACGCGCCGTGCCTCGGCACCGTTGCGCCGCTCGCGGCCCCCGTCGGGCAAGCGCTGCCGCTCTACGATCCAACGCTGTTCGCCGTGCTCGTCGTCAACGATGATCTCGACGTGTTCCCCGCGAATCCCAGCGATCCGTTGTTCGGCGATGCGACGTTTCACTGGTCGCTTCTCGCACCGGGCGCGACGACCCGGCAGCCGCTAGCGGGCGTGATCAGCAATAGCTTCGCGATCGACCCCGCCTCGTATACGCCGGGCGACTTCGTCGAGCTGCGCGTCGAGATCGAGGATCGCAATCACACGCCGATCACCTGCGCCGACGGTAGTCCGACGTGCTCGGTGATCTCCGATCCGTCGTGCGTTCAACGCCTGACCTGGCGCATGGAGATCCGATGAGGCAACGGAACGTCCGGAGCCGGATGATGCGCGCGGTCCTCGTCGCTGGCGTGTGTGCGTTGCTCGGATGTGCCGGAAGTAGTCCCCTTGCGGACATGGTCGATGGACATATGCAGGCCACCGACTCGGCGGGAGGTGGCTGTCAAACGACGTTGACGGCGAATCCGGCGATGCCGACGGCGGATCCGATCGCCACGATTCGCGTCGTTGCCGTGACGAACGTGGGCGGTGTGCCTACGTACTCCTGGCACATCTCGGGTCCGCTAGGCATGGTGTCGGCGACGCCGGCCTCGGCTGATGGATCGCAGATCGATTTCATCGGCGCGGACACCGGGCCGTATGTTGTCTCGGTCGACATCGTCGGCTCCGGCGTGTTCTGCGCAACCGAGACGGTGAGCGTGCCGGTCGGTGCGCCCGGTGCACACGTCGTCGATTATCGGTTGCGCGTGACGCCTCCAAGCACCGTCGCGCCACCGCAGGACGTGATCGTCCAGGTTCATGGCGGGGCTGACTTCACGCGATCGCTCACGCTCGATCCGGGGATCACCGTCAGCGGCACCGTGCGCGACGGCGGCGCCGGGGTTCCCGCGTATCTGCGCTTCATGCCGGCCGCATCGCCGACCGCGGTCGTCGAGACGTTCACGCAACTCGATGGCGCGTTCTCGGTGCAATTGCTCGGTCAGCAGCACGACGTGTTGATCGTCCCGACCGTCGCGGGAATCGCACCGCGCGTGATCCCGTGGATGCCGGGCAGCACGTCGTTCACCGTCTCGGCCGGCACCGCGGTCAGCGGCGTCGTGCGCGATGCCGCGAACGCGGCGCTCGCGGGAGCCAAGGTTCGGATCACGACGAACGGCGTACCGTCGACACTGGCGACGACCGCCGCCGACGGCAGCTTCACCGTGCGCGCGATGACGGTCGCGAACGCCACCGTCGACGTCGAGGTCACGCCGCCGCCGGGGCGCGGGCTTGCGCGACTTCACGCGACCGGCGTGCTCGATCTCGCGCAGTCGGTGCAGATCCATTACACGGGCACGACGTGCGATCTCGCAAACACGCAGATCAAGCGAGCGACTGCGAACCTCCCGTCGGCAAACGTGATCGTCGTCGGAACGCTCGCCTCGGCCGCGACGGTCGTCGCCGGCATCACCGTGACCGCGAGCGGTGACGTCCGGATCCCGGCGAGCGCCGACGGCACCGGCAAGCTGCCGAGTGTCCTCGTACCGCGCGCGGCGCTGTCTGCGGTCGTCTCGATCGCCCCGGGCGATCTCGCCGTCGCGCCGATCGATGTCACCGCATGCCCGGCGATCACGATCAACGCGCCGGTGCTCGTCGCGACGAGCGGTACGGTCAAAGATTCTCAGCTCGCGACGCTGCAAGGCGTGCTCGTCGAGGCAAGCCCGATCGGTGCGCTCGCACTCGCAGACGCGCTGCCGATCCAGACGCGCACGGACGTTAGCGGCGCGTTCAATTTCGGACTCGCGAGCGGAGGCCACTACGATGTTCGGTTCGTCGATCCGGCCGGACGCGGCGCGCCGTTCGTCGCGCTCGGACAGGTGGCGGGCATGGTGCCGACGAGCATCCAGTTGCCGCTCGCACTGCACGTGCAGGGCGAGGTCTCGGTGCCCAACAATCCGAATCCCGTCGTCGGCGCGTCGGTCCAGATCCTGTGTATCGGTTGCACGGGCGTTGCCGCCGCGCGACCGATCGGCGAGGCGTCGACCGACAGCACGAGCCACTACCGGATCGCCGTTCCCGACCCCGGAACGATGTGAACCGCCGGCGACGCCGCCGAATCCCCGGAGGCGGACGATGCCGCAGAATCCCCGGAGGCGGATGATGCCGCGGGATCCCCGAAGGCGGACGACACGGGGGTCCCCGGAGGCCGACACCCCGGAACCTCGGAGGGGATGATGCCGCGGAATCCGCGGAGCGGGATGATAGGATCGCCGTATGCGCTTCGTGATCGTCGCGGTCGCTGCTTGCTGGCTGTCGGGGCCCGCGCGCGCGCAGCCCGTGCAGACGGATGCGGTCGCGCTGCTTCCGCTCGATGCCGATCAGCGCCTCGAGATCTACGGTCAGCCGGTCGCGAGTGAGCTTGCACGCGCGCTGGTCGCCGGCGGGATCGATGTCGTCGTCGTCGGGCCGAGGATGGCGGTGCCCGAGCGCGCGCGGCTGATCGTCGACGGCACGATCGCTGGCAGAGGCGAGACCGTGACGATGACGCTCAGGATCCGCGATCGCGTCGCGGGAACCGTGCTCGATTCGCTCACCGCGACGGCGCCGTCGCTGACGACGATCGACTCCGCCTCGACCGATCTCGCAGGTCGCGTGTTGCCGGCGATCAGGAAGTGGCTGGCGGCCCTGCATGCCGCGACCACGCGGCCCGTCGATCGCGTCACGCCACCGGCGAAGCCCGTCGATGCGCCGCCACCACCGCTGCTCATCGCGGTCACCGGCGCGGCACCGCAGGTCGAAGCGCTGCGCGTCGCGTTCACCGGAGCGGCGAGCGTGTGGGCGAGGACGCATCACCGCGAAGCGCGCACGATGGACGCTGCTGCGCTCGCGCGCGACCATGCCGCGAAGACCGTCCAACAGAACGGGACAGATCTCGGCATCGCGATCGAGATCCTCGGCTACGCCGTCGAGCCGGGCACCGTGCCGACCGCGCGCGCGAGAGCTCGCGTCCGGATCGCGGACCCGTCGCAGGTCGTGTTCGATCGCGTGATCGTCACCGACACGATCGTCGGAGATCGCGGTCTCGCTGCCGATGTGCTCGCTGCGCGGGTCGCGCGCGAGGTGCTGATGATCGTCGAGCCGAATCTTCGTCGCGCCATTCCGACATGGCGGTAGCGATGCGCCGTGCCCTGCTCGTGCTCGTGGTCGCAAGCGCGTCGAGCGCCGGCGCGCAGCCGTCGACTAGCGACACGCCGCAGGCCGTCCCCTCGCAACCGCCGGCCGTGCGTCCGAGCTCGGATCCTTCGGCCGTGTTGCGCGAAGCGAACGCGGCGGCGACGGTCGGAGACTGGGCGCGCGTGTCCGCGTTCACCTCGCCACTGCTGTCACAAAAGCTCGATCGCCCCGATCTCGCGGAAGCGCACCGACTCGCCGGGCTCGCCGCCTTCTTCCAGCATCGAGAGCCCGAAGCCGAGGCCGACTTCCTCGAATATCTGCGCTTCGATCTCGATGGGCGGCTCGATCCGGCGCTGTATCCACCCGAGGTCGTCGGGTTCTTCGACGACGTGCGTGCGAAGCATGCCGCGGACCTCCGCGCGCTGCGGCCGAAACCAAGACGCTACTGGCTGCTAAACCTCGTCCCACCGTTCGGCCAATTTCAGAACGGCGACCGCGCGAAGGGCTTCATCACCGGAGGGCTGATCGGCGCGTTCGCGATCACCAACGTGACGAGCTACCTCGTGCTGCGTTCGTGGTGCACGCAAGCCGTCGGCAGCGCCGGCCCGAGCTTGGTCTGCGATCAGCACGGCGGCGCGAAGGCGGTGCGCACACTCGAGATCGTCGGCGGGATCGGTCTCATCCTCACCTACGTGTGGGGCGTGTACGATGGTGTCAGCAACTACCGCCGCGGGAGCCGCGCGCCGATGGCCCCGTACGCAACTGCCTCGAACAACGGCGCTCTCGTCGGCGTGGTCGGCCGGTTCTGAGCCCCGATTGGGGTGTGTAGCCCATGGCTAGGTCACCACGGGACACCTGGCCCGACCACCAACTGTCGTCGCTGAGCCTTGGTGTATAGGCCTCTTCGTCGTTGAGATCGCGCTTACGAGTCGGATACGATTCGATCAGGTGAGGCAGCCCGTTCCGTTCGGGAAATACCTGTTGCTCGACCGCATTAGCGTCGGCGGCATGGCAGAGGTTTTCAAGGCCAAGAGCTACGGCGTTGAAGGCTTCGAGAAGATCATCGCGATCAAGCGAATCCTCCCGACCATGGGTGAGGACCGCGACTTCATCAAGATGTTCATCGATGAAGCGAAGATCGCGGGTCAGCTCGCCCACGCGAACATCTGCCAGATCTTCGAGCTCGGCCGGATCGACGGCTCGCACTTCATCGCCATGGAATACATCTGGGGCAAAGACTTGCTCCAGATCCAGAATCGGCTACGCAAGCTCAAGCAGCCGATGCCGATCGCGATGGCGTGCTTCTCGATCGCGAAAGTCCTCGAAGGTCTCGACTACGCACACCGCAAGCGGGATCCACTCGGCCGTCCTCTCGAGATCGTCCACCGCGATTGCTCGCCGCAGAACGTCCTCGTGTCCTACGAGGGCGAGGTCAAGGTCATCGACTTCGGTATCGCGAAGGCGACGTCGCGCAACTCGCGCACGATGGCCGGCGTGCTCAAGGGCAAGTTCGGCTACATGTCGCCCGAGCAAGTTCGCGGACTGCCACTCGATCGCCGCAGCGACATCTTCGCGCTCGGCACGATGCTCTACGAGTGCCTGACCGGCGACCGCTTGTTCCAGGGCGAGACCGATTTTTCTACGCTGGAGAAGGTCCGCAACGTCGACATCCGTCCACCGCGCGAGATCAACCCGAACATTCCGGAAGCGATCGAGCGCGTCATCCTCAAGGCGCTCGCGAAGGACGTCGAGGATCGCTACCAGTGGTGTAGCGAGATGCTGACGGACATCCAGCAGTTCCTGATGAGTCAGGATGTCGTGTTCACGGCGAAGACGCTGTCGGGGTGGCTGAAAGAGTGCTTCGCCGCCGATCTCGATCGCGAGCGCCAGCTCCTCGAGACCTACAAGCGCGTTGGCCGCGATGGCTTGATCGGTGGCCTGCCGGCCGCCGAGTCGAAGGCCAACGTTGTCGACAATCTCGGCGAGGCGGGCGCGCCCGAAGGGGACGCGACGCAGCTCGGTGGTCCGAGCTTCGACGAGCTCGAGCAGCAGATGGCCGCGATCGCCGAGATGCATGCATCAGCGGGCGGCGCGGTCGCTGCCCCGCAAGTCGCGGAACAGCAAGAAGACGAGAACCTGCCGGACGATGGCGATTTCGGCGAAGAAGCGCCGACCGAGATCTTCGGTGACCTCGATAGTCCGGCGAGCCCTCCCGCGTCGAGCAGACCGGCGGCAGGCCGGCCGCCGACGCAGGCCCCACCGCTGAAACAGCCTCCGAAGCCTCCGCCGGGTGGTCGCCCGAATACCGGACAGCCGACGAATCCGCCGCAATATTCGCAGCCGATGGCCGCGACCCCAAGTGGTCCAGCGCGCTCTCCGTTGATGCCGATGGGTGGGCCGATTCCGCAGCCGCAGGACAGCTTCGTTCCGGCGCAATCGTCTCCGCCGGCCGGCATGATGGCTCAGGGCTATCCGCAACAGCAGCAGCCGTTCCAGTCGGGCTACGGCTCGCAGCCGCCACCGTTGCAACAAGGTCCGATGTCGGGACCGATGCCGTCGCAGGTACCGCACGGCACGCCCGGCGCGATGGCGATCGGCAACCAGTCACACCCGATGAACGCGCTGGCGCCGCCAGGCGGACAGCCGGCGCAGAAGACCGTGCTCGGCGTGCAAGCGCCTCCGGGCCTGGGTAACTACGGCGGCGGGTATCGGCCGTCGGCACCACAGCCCCTGCAGGCGTATCCGGGATACCAGCAGGGCTATCCAGGCTATCCGCAACAGCAAGGTTATCCGAGCCCGGGTCCGATGCCCGGTTACGGCCAACCGCAGGGCGCGCTCGATCCGGCTGCGACCCCAGAGGGCAAGAAGAAGTCGACGCTCGGTCGCGACATCGGCATCGGCGTCGGGATCGCGGCGCTCGTGCTCGTCGGGTTTCTGATCGTGAAGATGTTCGTGCTCGACAGCGACACCGCCGCGCCTCCAAGCACGACACCGAGCACGATGGGCACGCTGAATTTACAGCTGCCGCAAGGTGTCAGCGTCGAGCTGTTCATCGACGACAAGCGCGTCGGCATGTTCCGCGACAAAGCAGGCATCCCCGTCAACTCCGGTCTGCGGCGGGTCAAGCTCGTCGGACCCAACGGTGTGCACTGCGATGCCGCGGTGAAGCTCGACCCCGGCGAATCGAAGACGCTGCCGTGCGTCCTGCCGGCAGTTGGAACCGAGGCGGGTTCCGGAAGCGCGGCGGTCGCGTCTGGCTCGGGAACAAACCCCGTCGAGACGAAGGCCGATCCGAAGACCGACACCAAGGTCGATCCGAAGATCGACGCGAAGCCCGACACCAAGGTCGATCCGAAGCTCGACACCAAGGCGCCCGACCCGAAGGCCACCGTGAAGTCACCCGAGGTGAAGGCAGCCGAGGTGAAGGCGCCCGAGGTGAAGGCTCCTGATCCGAAAGCGACTCCGAAGACGACCGACGTCAAGACCGACGCCAAAGGATCCGATCAGAAGGCGAAACTGGGCGTCGACACCAAGACCGTGGACCTCAAGGCGTCCGATCCCAAGGTCGATCCCAAAGCGGTCGTCAAGGCGAAGGACCCGAAGGCGAAAGACCCGAAGCAGAAGGTTGCGGACAAAGCGGCGGACCCGAAGGCCGCAGATCCGAAGGCAACCGACATCAAAGCCGACGCCACGAAGGGCTACCTCCAGGTGTTCAGCAAGCCGATCGCGAAGATCCTCGTCGACGGCGCCGATAGCGGCATGACGACCCCGATCACGGGACGCGCGCTCTCGCTAACTCCGGGCAAGCACAAGATCACGTTCGTGATCGGCGATGATCGGTTCACGTATCCGATCATGGTCAAGGCCGGCGCGACCGAGACGATGAGCAAAGACCTGCAGTAGCCGCTACGGCTTGTCTTCGTGCTGCTCGAGCTGAAGGAGCTTGGCTTCGAGCTCGCCGATGCGATCCGCGAGCGCTTTGACGTCGCGGTTGACGCCGGCCCACGGGTTGATCGAGTGCTGGATGCCTTCGATCGCGCCGCGAATCTTCCCGTCGACCTGCTTCTGCCAGTCGTCGAGCCGGCTCTTCGAGTGATCGATCCATTCGCGGAGCGCGGCGACGCTGCGCTTCTTGGCGGCGACCTCGTCGATCGCGGTGTCGCCGGTGAGCTCGGGTTCGGCATCCCCATCGACACCATCGCCGTCTTTGCGCTTGCCGGGCAGGATGCTTTGGACGCGCCGCTGCGCCTCGGCAAACCACTCACCACCGCTCTGGATGATGTTGCGCATCGCGCCAAGCGGCAGGAAGCTGCGCTGCTTTTTTTCTTCTTCGAAGATGATCTGCGCCAGCGTGACGGTCGTCAGATCTTCTTTGGTCTTGTTGTCGACGATCTTGACGTCATCGCCCTTGCGGATCATTTCGCTGATCTGGTCGAGCGTTACGTACCGGCTGTGCTCGGTGTCGTAGAGCTTGCGATTCGCGTAGCGCTTGATGATCCGTGTTTCCGGCATGACCACTCCGAATGATTCCAAAGTTATCACGCACCGCGCCATAGCCTCAACGTGTCACACTAGAAGCGTGGGACCGGACCACATCATCGAGCGCTTGAAAGCGATTCGAGACGCCAAGATGCGGGTCCTCGCGCTGTGCGAAGCCCTAAATGAGGGCGATCCCACGGCGTGGGTCGAAGTCCTGGCGGCCATCATGACCCGCGCGCACGTCATGAACGACAACGACGCGAGCGAGGCGCTCGAATGCATCACCCACGCGGCGGCCGAGCCGACGCTGCCCTATCGCACCCGCCAGCAGCTCTACACGGCGGCGATCGACCGAGGCCACACCGCGATCGCGCGGCTGTTTCTGACGACCTCACCGCCGGTCGTGTTGCCCAGTCAGCTGAAGAAGCAGCTCGGGCCCGAGCGTGCTCTACGCCCCGCGGATCGGCCGCTGACGCTCGGTGAACGTAAGGCGCTCGCGCGCACGCATCGCCGCGACAAGCTCCTGCTGCTGATCAAGGATCCACACCCGCAAGTCGTGGCGATCCTCCTCGATAATCCGCATATCACCGAGTCCGATATCGTGCGGGTCGCCTCGGCGAGACCGGCTGTCCCCGAGTCGCTCTCGAAGGTGGCCGCACATCCGCGGTGGTCGGTGCGTCACGCCGTGAAGCGCGCGCTGGTCTTGAATCCCGCGACGCCGCTCGCCGACGCGATCCGGATCGCGACGACGCTATCGCAGCTCGATCTGCTGGAGCTCAGCCGCGATCACTCGCTGCCGGAGATGCTCCGCAAACACGCGGCCGAGGTCCTCACGGACTCTCAGCGCCGGCCGAGGGCGTAGCTCTTAACCTTCAGCCTTCTTCGACTTCTTGCGGCGGACGACGACTTCTTCCCAATCGCCGTCTTCTTCGCCGGCGGCCGAGGCGCTCTCTTCGAGCTGCTTGCCGCCTTTGCCAGCGGTGACCTGCTTCTTGCCGCCCGCTTTTGAGACCTCGAGCTCATCTTCACCCGCCGAAGCGCGCTTGAAGTTCTTGATGCTGCGGCCGAGTGCATCGCCAATACCCGGAAGCTTGTTAGCTCCGAACACGACGAGAACGATAAGTAGGATGACGATGAGCTCGCCCATACCGGGCATGAGGGTCTCCTTTGGCTTCCGCCAATGTAGCACCGATTCCACCAGCGCCTTAAACAACGCCTGAAAACTTGGTGAAAGCCCGTCGGGCCGCCTATGTTTACGGCGATGCGCGCTCTCGCTGGCGTGGCGCTTTGCACCACCTTTATCGCGCTAACACCTAGCGCTTTCGCGGATCCAGACCCGGCCGTCCACGCCGGCGTGCAAGTCGCTCCACCCGTGCGGGCGACCGAGCCGGTGCTCAAGCAGGAGCTCGATGCGCGCCGCAACGTTCGCGGCTGCGCGGTCGGCGACACCTGCGCGAGACCTTCGGAGCTGCTGTCCGAATTCGAATCAGAGGCGTTTCCGCGCGCGGCCGCCAATCCGTGGATCGACGAGCGCGTTCCGAACGGTGGCCGGCTCGAAGGCAATCCACCTCATAAAGTGAAGAAGCCGAGCGAGCTGCGTCCGGATGCACCGTGGCTCGACAAGCTCGAGCTACCGGATCTGCCGGTGACGTGGACGCCGCGGCTCGTCGAGTATCTGCTGTTCTACAAGGATGATCCGCGCGGTCGCGGCATCATGCAGAGCTGGCTCGTCGCGCAAGGTCGCTATCGCGACATGATCCTCGAGCATCTGCGCCAGGCGCACCTGCCGGAAGATCTGATCTACGTCGCGATGATCGAGAGCTCGTACGATCCGACCGATTCGTCGTCGGCCGGCGCGCTCGGCCTGTGGCAGTTCATGCCCGAGGGCGGCAAGATCTACGGGCTTCGCGAAGATCGCTGGGTCGACGAGCGGCGCGATCCGCTGCGCTCGACGATCGCGGTGGTCGACTACTGGAAGGATCTGCTCCAGCGGTTCGGCGAGTGGCAGATCGCGCTCGCGGCGTTCAACGTCGGCTACGGCGCGGTGCTGCGCTCGATCGCGCGTTACAACACGAACGACTACTACCAGCTCTGCGAGTACGAGAACGGTCTGCCGTGGGAGACCTGCTGGTACACGCCCAAGGTCCTCGCGACCGCGATCGTCGGGCACAACCGCGCGGTGTTCGGCTTTGACACCGTAAAGCCTGCACCTTCGGAGGCCTCGGAAGAAGTCGCGGTGCCGATGTCGATGTCCCTCGCGATCATCGCGCGCGCGGCCGGCTCGACCGAGGAAGTCATCAAGCGCTTGAACCCGCAGCTGCGGCGCGGCCGGACGCCGCCCGGCGAGGCGGGCTACCTCGTGCGCGTGCCCGCGGGCAGCAGGCCGGAGTTTGCGCGCAAGCTCGTCGAGCTGCAGACCGAATGGGACGGCTACGACGCGTATGTCGTCGCGCACGGCGAGCGGTTCGAAGACATCGCGACGACGTTCGGCACCTCCATCGCACAGCTCAAGAAGCTCAACGACGTTCGCGACGTCGGCGAGATCGAAGGCGGCACCGTGCTCGTCGTGCCGCGCGTCGCCGAAGAGATCAGGGCGAAGAACCGTGCGAAGGCCAAAGCGAAGCTGTTGTCATCGGGTGTCGATCAAAAGGACGGCGAGCCGCTGATCGTCGCGGTTCCCGACAAGGATGCGAAGGTCGCGGGCAAGAAGCGCGTGTTCTATCGCGTCGTGATCGGTGACACGCTGCGTTCGGTCGCCAAGGCGCTCGGTATCAAGCAGAGCGAGCTCGTGAAGTGGAACGCGATCGATGACGACGTCAAGCTGCAGCCGAAGCTGGTACTCCTCGCGTGGGTCGCGCCGGACTACGACGGCGATGCGCATCACGTAACGCTGCTCGACGAAGCCGTCGACTCGCTGGTCGTCGTGACGCGCGGCTCGCAAGAGCACATGGATCTCGCCGAGGGGCGACTCGGGCGCGTGCGGACCGAGTACACGGCGCCTTCGAAGGAAAAGCTCGCCGATGTCGCGAAGCGGTTCGGGCTCGGCTCGCACGACCTCGCACGGATCAACCGGATCTCGTACGACGCCGTGCTCGACAAGGGTCAGAAGATCATCGTCTACGAAGTTGCCGATCCGAAGCGGTCGGCGCGCGCGGACGAGCAATGGAAGAAGACGCCCCGCGCTCGGCGCGGCAAAGTTTCGCCGCAGCACGCGGAACACACGACAAGCACGAAGCCGGTCGAGACAGACGGCGGCGGCGACAGCGACGAGCTCCCCGCTGTGGGCCCCGTCACCCGTCCGGCACAAGTGCAGTGATCGCCTGCCAAGACCGACGATGACTTCGGTATCGTCCGCGCCATGATCAAGAATTCACTGGTCGCGCTCGTTCTGCTCGGTGCATGCGGCAGCAGCAACAACACGACTGCGGACGCGCCGCGCGCGATCGACGGGCCACCCCCGACCATCGTCGAAGTGACGTGCCCGGCCACGCCTGCCGCGACGGTGACGACCTCGGATGCAGCGTTCGCGTACACCCCGGCGATGACGACGATCACGCAGGGACAGGTCGTGAAGTTCACGATGTCCGGGAGCCACAACGTCGTGCCCGGGCACGCGGCCGCAGATTCGACGAAGACGGACTCGGGGATGAACGTCGGCTTCGGCGCGATGAAGTGCCTGATGTTCACGCAGACCGGCACGTACGGCTTTCATTGCCTGCCGCATCAGTTCAACGGCACCATCACCGTTCAGTAGCCTTTCGATCGGACTCGCCCGCAGGACGCGAGTGGCGACAATCAGGCTGCGAAGAATCTATTGGATGCGACGCTCGATGACGCGATCTACTACACGCGTGTGCTGTCCGCGGCCGAGATCGGCGAGCTCGCTGTGCCTTAGAAGTCGAAGCCGGCCGACAGCTCGAGAGTGCGCTGGAGGTTCGCGGTGTCTTTCGCGTCGCAGTTCGTCGTGGTCGAGCTCGGCATGCAGGTGTCGTTCGTGCCGGCGCGGTCGTCGATCGACGAGCCCTTGAGCGCGAAGATCGCGTCGAGCGTGAACTGAAATACGTAGTACTGCATCTTCGCGCCGAAGAAGAACCGCTGGCGATAGATCGTGTCCTGATCCTTGAACACGAAGTTATTGAGGCTGTCCGCTTCGTTGCCCGGCTTGAGCGAGTCGACGTTCGGCGTCGGATCGATCACTTCAGACCGTGGCACGATCATGAGGAGGTTCCAGCCGGCGAACGGATCGAAGCGCCACGTGCCGCCGATGCCGAAGTGCTTCGACACCGTGATGTCGAGGGAGGCAATCGTCAGATCGAGCTCGCGTTGATTCATCATCCGCGACACGGCACCGCGAACCGCGAGGCTCGGGATCGGGAGGTCGTGATAGCCCTCGTGCAAGGCGACCTTCGCGTAGAGCTGGCCGGTCCAGGTGTGCGAATCGACGAGGTGGACGGCGCCGGCGCCGAACTCGGCCGACGGGACGGGGAACCACATGCCTTTGCGCACGAACATGCCGACGGTGCGCAACATCGACGGTCCATTGGCGAGGCCCATCGTGCCGGTCGGATCCGGGCTGCCTTGCAGGGCGCGCCAATAGCTCGCCCTCTCGTCGATCGTCGTCGTCGAATAATCGACGGTGAATTGAAAGCCGCCAAACCCGATCGTATCGGCCGGCGTTAGCAGATGAGGCGCGAGCACGACGCCGAGCTGTGACGCCAGCGACCTCAGCTCGAGGTTCTCGCCGACGACGCCGGTCAGCTTGCCGCTGCCATCCATGATGCGCGTGCCGAGGCGGCCGAGCACGAGATCGTTGACGTCAGCCGCCGCCGTCGCGGGCGCGAGCCCGAGCACGACCGTCACAGCGAGCCAGCGGCGCATCACAGACGCAAGCGTAGGCCCCGCCGGCCATGGGTGTCAATTCAGGGGTTCATTTGCGATCGCCGAAGTTGAACGAGTATTGGACCTTCATCTTGTCACTGTCGCGCAGCGGTGGAAGCTCGAGCGAGCTCAAGGTCCCGCGCAGGCACTCGTCGAGCGCTCTGGGGAGCGACTTGCCATCTTGATCGAGCATCTGATCGGAGTCGATCAGGGTGCCGATATCTGGATCACCGGTGAGCGTCATCGAGACGACCGCCATGGTGTGCGGGGACGACTTGTCGTAGCAGGCCGCGAGAAATGGGATCGCCTCCTCGAGGGCATCGTGGACCGGCTTGCTCGCGTGGTCGAGATCGCGGTTGTCACCGGGGTCGCTGGGCGGAAGGCTCGGCCGATCGGGCGCGCGGACTGCAGCTCGCGCGGCTTGCGCACGTGCGATCCGATCAGCGACGCGCTGGCGCTCTTCGGCATTCGCGAGCTTCGTGACGTGCTGGGGCGGGCTCGAAGTTGCCGGATCGGAGGCTGAACGAGGTGCCGAGGACGTGACGGTCGATGCGGAGTGCGGGTCGACGGGATGAGCGCGGTCGCGAACGGAGAGCCAGATCAAGGCCGCGAGCCCGATCGCGAGCAGGCCGCCGCTCACGTTGCGAGCGTTCATGCGCTTGCATGTTACAGACGTTGTATGTTCGAGAACATGTCCGAGAACGCCACGATCCTCGTCGATAACGCAGGTCCGGTTGCGCGGCTCACGCTCAATCGTCCCGACAAACGCAATCCGATCGGCCCCGCGACCTGCGGCGAGCTCGTCCAGGCGCTCGCGGCGATCAAGACGAATGCGAACGTTCGCGTTGTCGTGCTGACGGGCGCGGGAACCGTGTTCTCTGCCGGCGGTGATCTCTCGGCGATGCAGAAGCCCGCCGATGGTCCCTCGGCAAGCCTGGTCGATCTGTTCTCGGCGATGCACGAGCTCGGTAAACCGATCATCGCGATGGTCAACGGGCACGCGCTCGCGGGCGGGCTCGGCCTCATGGTCGCCTGCGATCTGGTGATCGCCGCAGACACCGCCCAGTTCGGCACGACGGAGATCGCGGTCGGACTGTGGCCGATGATGATCACCGCCGAGATCACGCGATCGGTCGGCCGCAAGAAGACGCTCGACATGATGCTGACCGGCCGTAAGCTCGACGCCGCCGAAGCGCTCGCGAGCGGCCTCGTCAATCGCGTCGTGCCGGGGAGCGAGCTCGAGACCGAGACGATGAAGCTCGCGCACGAGCTCGCAGGTCGGAGCCCTGCAGCGATGGCGCTCGGGCTCCATGCGTTCTACCGATCGCAGGACATGGAGTTCGAGCCGCAGCTTCGCTACTTGCAGGCCGAGCTCGGGCGCGTGCTGTCGCTCGCCGATGCGGCCGAAGGCATCGCGGCGTTCCTCGGCAAACGCAAGCCGGTGTGGACCGGCAGATGAGAGTGCTCGCGATCGATCACGTGCAACTCGCGATTCCGCCCGGCGGCGAAGCGGCGGCGCGCGCGTTCTATATCGGCGTGCTCGGCTTCACCGAGATCCCGAAGCCCGAGGCGATGCGAGCGCGCGGTGGCATGTGGCTCGCGCACGGCCCGGTCGCGATTCATCTCGGGATCGAACCGGACATGCGGCCGTCGGTGAAGATGCATCCGGCGCTCGTCGTGAGCGAGCTCGAGGAGTGGCGCGTCCGGCTCGTCGCCGCGGGCTGTGAATGGAAACCGGCGGACGACGTGCCGGGGACGAACCGCGCGCACACGAAGGATCCATTCGGCAACCGGATCGAGCTGATCGAAGCGCCGAAGTAGATCCGGCTTCGTCGCGGTCCTAAAGACTGGGCGTTCACCGACACCGAAGGTGTGCTCGTGATCCTGCGGTGACGAGGTGCCCGAAGTGATCAGTGCGCGTTCGCGAGCGCGTGACCGTACGCGAGGAGCTTCTGCTCCTCGTCGGGCGTGAACGTCCGCTCGCCCATGCTCGCGATCCCGAGTGCGCCGACCGCGCGATCGCCCTGCATGATCGGCACACAGATCGAGCCCATCGCGCCCGTTGCCTTCGCGCCGGGGCGCACGTCGCCGCTGGTATCGGTCTGCAAGTTACACAGATTCACGGGGGCCTTGCGCTCGACGGCGAGCCCCGCGATCCCTTTGCCGATCGGGATCACGCGGGTCGCGGCGAGGACGGGCTCGGGAATTCCCGGCGTGTGCGCCTTGAGGTGCAACATGCCGTCCGCCTCGAGCGTGTGGATCGTCCCGACGTGCGCGCCGAAATCTTTGAGGATGATCAGCAGCGCCTGGAGGTAATCCGCGGGCAGATCGAGGATCGGATCGAGCATCGCCGAAAGGTGTAGCATGGCCTCGCATGCAGGAGCTTCTCCCCGCATCCGCGCAGAGCTGGGTCCTCGGCGTGCCGCTCGACGACAAAGTCGCAATCCTCGCCGCGTTTTCCGGCGCGGCTCGCGCGGTCGGCAAGGCGCCGATCGGGGTGCCCGATCGCGGAACCTGGGGCACGGACGAGCTCGCGCGCGCCATGCTCTTGCTGCGCGCACAACCGCGCGTCACGCCCGAGGAGCTGTGGGCGCGCGGCGATAATCGCGAGCGCCAGGCGGTGTTGAAGGCGCTGCCACTACTTCGCGATCCCGAGCGCTACCTGCCGCTCGCGATCGAGTCGTGCCGATCGAACGTGCTCACCGTATTCGAGGCGATCGCGTGCGAGACGCCTTATCCAGCGCGCTATTTCCCGGACCTGAATTTCAACCAGCTCGTGCTCAAGGCCGCGTTCAGCGGTGTCGCACTCGCGCGGATCACGAACCTCGGCTCGCGTCTCAACGCCGAGCTCGCGCGGATGGCCGGCGACTTTGCCGCCGAGCGCCGCGCCGCCGGTCGACCTGTCCCCGACGATCTCGCGCTCGTGATGAAAGCAGCACCGCCATGAAGCTCTTCGATCCGCACATCCACATGACGAGCCGGACCACCGACGATTACGAGGCGATGGCCAAGGCAGGCATCCGCGCGATCATCGAGCCCGCGTTCTGGCTCGGGCAGCCGCGCACGAAGGTCGCGACGTTCGACGATTATTTTCAGGCACTGCTCGGCTGGGAACGCTTTCGCGCGAGTCAGTTCGGGATCACGCACTTCTGCACGATCGGACTCAACCCGAAGGAAGCGAACAACCCCGACGTCGCGGACGGCGTGATGGAGCTGATCACGCACTATCTCGGAAAAGACGGCGTCGTCGGCGTTGGAGAGATCGGCTTCGACGATCAGACGGCCGCGGAGGACAAGTACTTCGCCGCGCAGCTCGAGCTCGCGAAGAAGTTCGATCTCCCGGTGCTCGTGCACACGCCACATCGCGATAAGAAGCGCGGCACCGAGCGCAGCCTCGCGCTCGTCAAGGAGCAGCGGTTTCCGGAACAGCGCGTGTTGATCGACCACAACAACGAAGAGACGCTTCCGCTCGTGCTCGCGACCGGGTGTTGGGCCGGCCATTCGATCTACCCGAACACCAAGATGGACGAGCCGCGCATGGCGGCGCTCGTGCGCAAGTACGGTCCTTCAAGGATCATCGTCAACAGCGCCGCGGACTGGGGCGTGAGCGATCCCTTGAAGGTCCCCAAGACCGCAGACGCGATGCGCGCCGCGGGCGTGACCGAAGCCGACATCGAGACGATCGTCTGGAGCAACCCGATCGCCTTCTTCGGCCAGACAGGGCGGATCGACGCCGCCGATCTCGGCGGCCCTGCCACGTTCGATCAGGCCCAGCTATTCGAAGGCAACTCCGTGTTGCGCGGCCAAACGCCCCGCAAGACGAAATAGTTCAGGACATGGGCCGCGCTGGCTGGGCAAACCCGTCAAGCCGGCAACTCGAGTAGCCGGGGCCAAGTGTCCGAACCGTCTTGCGGGCGCGAGGCATGTGCCTTGCTCGGGTTGACCCCATGCGCAAGGCGAGCGTTCTGCTTCAGGCCGTGGTGGTGGTCGGGTGCGCCGGCGGTAGCGACGGCACCCCCATCACCGACGTCAACTGCGTCGGTGAGAAGTGCGATTCGAACGCACTGGTCCCGGGGATCGCCGAGTCGCGGGTGTTTCCGCGGCTGACGTTCAGCTTCCCGGTCCAGATGGTGTTCTCGCCCAAGGACAAGAACCGCGCCTACGTCGTCGAGCATAGCGGCACGGTCCGCACGTTCGACACCAGCGGCGATCCGGATCACGCGGGCATCGCGCTCGATCTCGCCGGCAAAGTGAAGATGAACGCGCCGCCGCACTTCGAGGCCGGCCTCAACGCGATCGCACTCGATCCAAGCTTCCCCGATGTCGCGGTCATGTACGTGACCTACGACGCGATCAATCCAAGCGACCCGAACAACAACACGCGCCTGCGCTGGCGCCTGTCGCGGTTCACGAGCTCCGATCGCGGCAACACGTTCCCCTCGAGCTCGGAACAGATCCTCCTCGAGATGGACAAGACCGCCGACGAGCACAACGCCGGCATGGTCGGCTTCGGCCAGGACGGGTTCCTCTACGTCTCGGTCGGTGACGGTGGCCCGTCGTTCGACAAGAACTCGTTCGGTCAGAACGTGAACGCGCTGTACGGCAAGATGCTGCGCATCGACGTCCACTCGACCTCGGTCGATCCGACCGATCTTGCGAAAACCAACGAGACGTTCCGATTCCGCGCCGAAGCCGGCGGCGGTCCCGTCATGATCGATCACGACACCGTCGATGGCAACCATCGCCGCGTGCTCCCCTACGGCATTCCGAGCGACAACCCGTTCGCGACCGGCGGCGGCCGTCCCGAGATCTTCGCGACCGGCCTGCGCAATCCGTGGCGCTGGAGCTTCGACACCGATGGCACGATCTGGGCCGGCGACGTCGGTCAGGATGCGTTCGAAGAGATCAACCAGATCACGCTCGGCGGGAACTACGGCTGGGGCCCGCGCGAGGCGCGGCATTGCGCGCCCGGCCGCAATCCCTGCGACGTGCTCGGCTCGATCGATCCGATCGTCGAGCTCCAGCACGGCACCAACGTCAATGCGGTGATCGGCGGCTTCGTCTATCACGGCCACGACATGCCGCTGCTGCGCGGCGACTACATCTTCGGCAACTTCACGCCCGGCACCGTATTCGGCATCTTCAACGAGAATGGCAAGAAGGCGCCGGAAGTGCTCGGCCAGTTGCCGCACGCGATCTCCGGCTTCGCGCAGGATCCCGACGGCGAGATCTACGTGATGGATCTGCTCCGCGGTGGCATCTTCAAGCTGACCGCGGGCACGTCGCACCCTGCAACGGGACAAGCACCTCCCTACAAGTTCCTCATGCGCTCCGGCATCGGCACGGACTCCGGCGCGCGCGCGTATTACAAATCGATCATCCCCGGCCTCGATCCCGACACGCTGCTCGTCAACGGCCAGCCGTTCACCGAGGATCGCTGGGAGCAGCAGACCTTCAAGTCCGGTGGCACGACGTTGCCGACCGTGGCGGCGTACTATCAGAACGCGCTGGATCTCGGCTTCTGGCGCGACATGGTGTGCACGGCGAAGGTCGGCCGCGGCGTCGGTGGTTGTCGCGTCCGCAACTGGCGCAACGAGGCCGACAAGAATCCTGCCCTCACCGGCAACCTCGGCACCGTGACGATGGACGTCAGCCCCGAAGGCTTCACGCGGTTTTACGTGTTCGGTCCGGACGGCAAGCTGTCGACCTCGGCGGTGCTCGATTCCGAAGGCAAGAAGTTCATCCCAGAGCTCTGCACGACGTGTCACTCCGGCAAGTACGCGGGTCCCGGCGGCTCTCCGGATCTCGGCTCGATCTTCCGCGAGTGGGAGCCGCGCTCGGATCTCTCTGCGAATGCGCCGAGCGGCCAGGCGACGATCCTCGTCCAAGAATCGACGCTGACGCGCAGCCAAGCGCAAGAGAAGTGGGCCGTGCTCAACGATGCAGCGCACACCGCGAACGCTGCACTTCGCACCGAGGCGCAAGGCGCGGTGACGGGCACGGATCACGCGATCGCGGGCACGAATGACTACATCGACGCGCTGTACAGCTCGCGCAATCCGGTCGTCGTGCGCGCACCCGATGATTCCGCGCTGATGCCGCGCACGTGGGGCCCGCGAACCGGCGAGAGCGCGGCGCTCGTCAACGCGAAGGCGAACACGTGGGTCACGGTTGCTTCGCGGTACTGCATGGGCTGCCACCGTTCCAACGCGCTCGACCTCGGAAACTACGCCAACTTCCAAGCGCTCTCGTCGACGCTCGGCGACCGCTCGGTGCTCGAGCACTACATCGTCGATGACCCGACCGACCCGACGCGCTCGACGACCCTGTACATGCCGCAGGCGAAGTTGATGTTCGATCGGTTGCAGCGCGACACGCCGGGTCGCGGCGCCGCGCGCGACTGGGCTAACCAGGCCAACTCGCCGTCGGTCCCGGTGTGTGAGGTCTCGATCGAGATCAACGGCGCAGCGTTCACCACGCCGGGCCAGGACTTGTGGATCACCGGCAACGTCGACGTGCTCGGCAACTGGACCTCGGCCGGCGGCGTGCCGCTGACCGGCGTTCTGGTCAACGGACAGTGGACCGGTGTGTGGCGCGGCAAGTTCGTCGTCCCGCAGGGCATGAACCTCCAGCTCAAGGCGACGATCCTCGACCAGCAAGGCAACGTGCTGCAGTGGGAGCCGGATCTGCGGACGAATACCCGCAATCGCGAGCTGGCGATTCCGAACCAGACGAGCGTCAGCTTGACGGGTACCTGGGGACAGTTCTGAGTCGACGACTGCGCAGTCGCATGTGGCCGCGCGACCTGGGATACTAACCGCGGTGGGCGACTCGATCCTTCAGCGCATCGCGTTCGCGCTCGAGTACCCGGTCGTGTTCACGCGCACCGCATTCGCGCGCGATAACGCAAGCGTCGCGGCGACGCTGTCACGGCGGGAGCCCGGGCGGCGTCATCGGTTCGTCGCGATCGTCGACGGCGGCGTCGCGGCGCGGTGGCCGGAGCTGTTCGCCGATATCGAAGCGTACGCGCGACATCACGATCTCGAGCTCGCGGCACCACCGTGGACCGTGCCCGGCGGAGAGCCCGCGAAGCAGGCGTCGATCGTCGACGAGCTGCATCGGCGCCTCGCGGCACTCCACATCGATCGTCACTCGTTCGTGATCGCGATCGGAGGCGGCGCGATGCTCGATGTCGTCGGTTACGCGGCGGCGACGCTCCATCGCGGCGTGCGGCTCGTCCGGATGCCGACGACCGTGCTCGGGCAGAACGACGCGGGCGTCGGCGTCAAGAACGGGATCAACGCGTTCGGCGCGAAGAATTTTCTCGGCACGTTCGCCGCGCCGTTCGCGGTGATCAACGACAGCCGATTCCTGGCGACGCTCGAGCCGCGCGATCGGATCGCCGGTATGGCAGAAGCGGTCAAGGTCGCCCTGATCCGCGACGCCGGATTCTTCACGTGGCTCGTCGAGCATGCCGCCGCGCTCGCCGCGTTCGAGACGGAAGCCGTCGAGCACATGATCCACCGCTGCGCGGAGCTTCACCTCGCGCACATCGCGGGCGGCGGCGATCCGTTCGAACAAGGCAACGCACGACCACTCGACTTCGGCCACTGGGCCGCGCACAAGCTCGAGATGCTGACCGAGCATGCGGTTCGTCACGGCGAAGCGGTCGCGATCGGCATGGCACTCGACAGCCGCTATGCGGTCGAGGCCGGACTGCTCTCCGAGCGCGAATACGCGGCGATCGTCGGGCTCCTCGGTCGGCTCGGGCTGCCGGTGTGGCACGACGTGTTGCGAGATCCGGCGCTATCCGCCGGGCTCGGCGAGTTTCGCGAGCACCTCGGCGGCGAGCTGTGCCTGACGCTGGTGAGCGGGCTCGGTCATCCGATCGAAGTCCGCGAGATCGACGGTGCACTGCTCGCGCGCGCGATCGAGCAGCTCGATCCGGCGCGGCGAGTAGCGGCGCAGCTCGGATAACCGCCAAGACGCGGAGGCGCCAAGACGGAGCCGAGCGGATAAACCCCAAGATGCCAAGACGGGACCAAGAGTGTTTTGTCGGACACAGGATGGTCACCTTGGTTCCCGGTGTGCCCGGCTCGACGAGTGCGAAACGCGTTGACCTCGTTTGAAGATCCTCGATTCAAGAAAAGATCTCTCTCTGACCTTGGCGCCTCCGCGCCTTGGCGGTGATCTGAGGTCGCCACCGGTCGTCGACGGGGTCATCCCGACCCACGCCGGCGCTGCCGGACGCAACACATGTTGCGACCGGCTACTCGACTGGCCGATACGTTTGCTGCTAACCGTCGGGATTCGTTGATCGGCTTGCGACCCGTCGAGGGATCATCGTCGGCACGTGTCCTGCTCGAGTCCGGTGGTTCATGCTGCGTGCGCTCGCTGTCATCTTTTTGATCGCCGGTTGGTGTGCGCCCGCCCACGCGCTGACTCCCGGGAACGCGTGGCATGTCCCGACCGGCGCCGAGCCGGGGATCGCGACGATGCGGTCGCCGGTTCATGGCATCACCGCTGGGACCGACGTCCAGGTGTACAGCGGTAACCAGTTCGCCGGCACCGGCGGCACCCCGGGCAACCAGCTCCAGACGGGTAGCGCGGTCCTGTTCCGCCGGATCTCCGATACCGCGTGGACGACGGTCCCGATGACGTTCGTCTCGCAGAGCGGCAACAACAAGTACTTCGTCGCGACGATTCCCGGCAACGCGCTCCGCTCGGGTGACGTCATCGAATACTACTTGCGGATCGCCTACAGCGATCACGCGACGACGTTCATCTACGGCAACGACGCTACGAGCCACGCGACGATCGACGAGCCGACTGCACAGGCCGCTCCGTACGCGTTCGGCGTCGACTGGCCGCTCGATCCCGCCGGCAGCTTCATCTCGCACAACGACGGCGCGTGGGAATCGCGGATCTACTCCGACTCCGGTCACATCGCGCTCGTCGGGCCGGGCACCGGTGCCACACCGCTGCAGATCAATCTCGCGCCTCCGTCGGCGAAGATCGATGGCAACTGGCTGCCGATCGGACGCGTGATCTCGCAGTCATCGCTCGGGAATGGACTCGAGCTGCAGCAAGCTCTCGGTCGCCAGATGATCACCGCGCAATTGACGTTCTCGTCGACCGGGGTGCTGCGCTACGAGGTCGTCAACTGGGGCGGCGCCGCACCGACCGAGACGCAGATCGCCGCGGCGAGCGATTCGACCGAGCACTTCTACGGCTTCGGCGAGAAGTTCAACTCGCTCGATCAAGCGGGCAAGATCGTCCACGTGATCACGTCGGATACCGCCGGTGACAAAGGCGATCACTCGTACATGGTCGCGCCGTGGTTCATGAGTAGCCGCGGGTACGGCTTTCACCTCGACTCGACGGCCGAGAGCGACTTCGACATGCGCGCGAGCGCGCCCGATCGCTTCGTCGCGCACCTCGCGTTCCACACGCTCGCGGTCAACCTCGTCGGCGGACCATCGCTGCGCGACGTGCTCACGCGTTACACCGGCTACGCGGGTCGGCCGGCCTTGCCGCCACCGTGGGTGTTCGGTCCGTGGATCTCGTCGGACGCCTGGCGCGACGGCGGTGAGGTTCGCTACGTCGTCGGGAAGCTGCTCGCGCAGAAGATTCCCGGTTCGGTGTTCGTGTTCGATTCGCCGTGGGAGATCGCTTACAACGACTTCGCCTGGAACATGACGCAGTTCTCGGCGGGCGGCACGTACGAGGGCCAGCTGTATCCGGGCTTCACGTCGTCCGCCGAGATGATGGCGTTCTTGAAGCACAACGGCTTCAAGGTCGTCGTCTGGCTGACGCCTTTCATCAACGTTCGATCGAACGACGAATGGATCGCGGGGCAGAACCTCGGACGCGCCGCGATCTATGATACGGCCGCCGCGAACGGCTACTTCGTGCGGTCGTCGCCGAACGGCGCGCCGCTCGTCACGACGTGGTGGAAGGGCGATGGCAGCCCAGTCGACTTCACGAATCCCGCGGCGCGGAGTTGGTTCACGACGCAACTACAGCTGCTCGTCGACGCGAGCGGCGGCGCGATCGCCGGTTTCAAGACCGACGACGGCGAGGCCGACTACATCCCACTGACGGCGAGCTATCACGACGGGCGCAACGGCAGCGAGATGCGCAACGGCTACTGCGTCGAGTATCTCAAGACGGTGTGGAGCGTGCTCGGCCTCGATGGGATCGTGTTCGCGCGCAGCGGGTTCACCGGCACGCAGAGCTTTCCCGCGCTGTGGGCGGGCGACAACGAGCCAAACTTCGGCGCGGGTAACGGCTTGCCGAGCGTCGTGCAAGCGGGCTTGTCGTCGGCGATGAGCGGATACTCGACGTGGGGCAGCGACATCGGCGGCTATCAAGATCGCAATGCGAGCGCGACGCCCGAAGATCTGTTCATGCGGTGGACCCAGTTCGGTGCGTTGTCGCCGGTGATGCAGATGCACCGGCAGATCACGGCGGGGCTGCAATATCCGTGGAGCTATGGCCAGGTCGCGCTCGACAACTATCGCGCGTACGCGCAGCTTCACACCGCACTGTTTCCGTACCTCTATACGTACGCCAAACAAGCGAGCATGGATGGCATCCCGCTGATCCGGCCGCTGCCGCTGATCGATTCGTCGGATCCGAATGCGCTCGCGAGCTCCGACGAGTACGGGCTCGGCGGAGACTTGCTGGTCGCGCCGGTACTGACCGCGAACGCGACGACGCGCGCGGTCTACCTGCCTGCCGGCGGCTGGTTCGACTACTGGACGAGCTCGCACGTCGCCGGTGGCGCCTCGGTGAGCTGGAGCGGAACGGCGACCCAGCTTCCGCTGTACGTGCGCGAAGGCGCGATCATTCCGCGGATCTCTCCGGACGTGCAGTCGCTGGCCGACGCGAGCTATGTCGGGAACTCGGAGATCAAGACGCCCGATGGCTCGCTCGACTTCCTGATCTATCCGAGCGCGACGTCGCACGTCGTCGTCTACGACGGCACCGACATCACGTGCGACGCGAGCACGCATACGACGACGATCTCGGTGACGTCGATCGCACGGATGGTGACGTTCGAGGTGTACTCGAGCGCGCATCCCGTGAGCGTGACGCGCGACGGTACGGCCCTCGCGGAAGCCGCTCCGGCGGATCTCGCCACGGCAGCCGAAGGCTGGGCCTATGACGGTACGTTCGTGCAGATCAAGATCGCGCATGCGGGCAACAGCACGACCCTCGTGCTCTCCGGCACCGCGGGCCCTGTCGACCCGATGCCGGGCGATGCAGGTTGCGGCTGTCGCACCGGCGGTGGCGGTCGGGCGGCTGGTTGCTTGCTGCTGATCGCGCTCGCCGGCTTGATGCTCGTTCGTCGCTCGCGCTGAACCGTCGCTCGCGCTGAACCGTCGCTCGCGCTGAACCGTCGCTCGCGCTGATCCGTCGCTCGTGCTGAACCGTCGCTCGCGCTGAACCGTCGCTCGCGCTGAACCGTCGCTCGTGCTGAGCGGTCGGTCGCGCTGAGCCGTCGTG
>JAQBQF010000093.1 GCA_028287115.1 Myxococcales bacterium | reverse complement strand
CGGCCAAGTGGAGACCGCCGGATTATGCCGAATCGAGCTGCATGGACGGGCGGCTAGGGCCCAACGCGCGGCCTCTTACGAGCAACACGGCATCGGCAGTCGGCATAATCCGAGAGGCGGCATAATGGCGGAGGATGTGCCAGCCGAGCATGCCGGTGGATGGGACGCCCGCGCGCTTTCCGATCCGCTGCAGGTACCCGCTGGCGTCGTACACCTTCCACGGTAGCCGGCCGTCCTTCGTGAACACGTACCCTGTGCCGCGTGGCAGCTTCGAGAACTCCTCGAAGAGTGTTCGGCTGAGTGGGACGACGCGATTGCGGCAGCTTTTGGGCGTCGTGAGGATGTGTTCCGAGAAGTTGTGCCGGACGTAGATCTGGCGCCTCTCGAGATCGATGTCCTCACGATGTAGCGCAAGGATCTCCGCCCGTCGTAGACCTGCGTGCATCCCGACGAGTATCGGTAGCCACCAGGTGGTCCCGCGCGCTGCATCAAGGAGGGCTCGACACTCCTCTTCGGTCAGGAAGCGAGGTGTGGGCCGCGGTACCTTACGCAGGCGACGCATGCGGGGCGCTTGACCGAGGCGGCCCCATTCCTCGGCGGTTTGAAGACTCTTACCCAGGATGCCGAGGTGCTTGTTGATGGTGTTGGGGTTCAACCCGGAGCGAATCTTGAGCGCCTTGTACCGTTCGAGTGCGAGACCGTTGATCTCGTTGAGACGCATGCGCCCGAAGAAGGGGACGAGATGGACGCGGAGCCTGCTCTCCTTTCCGGCGATCTCCGACGGCTTGTTGTTCGTCTTGACGTAGGTCTCGAACCACTCGGGAACGAACTCAGCGAAGGTCGGTGGCGTAATCGCGTCTTCTGGGTGTTCCTGTTCCCAGACGAGCTTCTTGCGGATGTGGGCTTCGTAGGCGAGCGCGCCCTGGCGTGTATTCTCGGGGCTGCGGAGACGGAGCCGCCGGTTTCCGACCTCCACGTCGATGCCCCAGCGGTCACCGAACCTCTTCACCGTCATAGCTGGATTGCCTCGTTGCTTCGGCGATTGTTCGGATGCGACTTGCTTCGAGTAGCTCGTGCACATCTGCGAGCCGGAAACGGTTGAGGCCGCCGAGACGGTAGAACGCGAGCTGCCGGCGGCCCATAAGTCTGCGCACGGATGCGCTCGAGACGTTCAGGATGCGCATGACGTCCCGAGTGGTCAGGCAGCTCTCAGGCGAGCCCGTCTCCGGTCGCTCAACACGCACTGGTTTCGTGTCTTGCATATGAGAGCGTTAGGTTGTCAAAGGGCGCTGCGTCATGCGTTCAAGCGACGACTGTTGTCGTCCGAACGCATCGGCATCTTCACACTATGGGAAGAGAATCCGATCTTGCAATCGCGGGCCACGATCGTATCCGACAACTTTCCTTTGTCGCCAGGTGTTGGAACGGCGCAATCGCTCCGGTGATGTGGATAACTTCGGCAGGCGAAACGCCTGACAGCTCTCGACCATTAATAGTCAATACAGATATCGTGTGTTACGGTGACTTAACTCTGACACTAATCAGGCATCACGCGAGCGTGTTGCCAGTAAAACGTTACATATGGGTGCGAAGCTCTTGTTGCTGACTCCTTGTGACTACGCGCTTACTTCTGCGAACGGGAAACTGTCTGCAATCGGAATATTCGACGACATTACGATGCCGGCCAATGGCGTTTCCCTTGCCACATTCTTCGTTGTTGCACAAATGCTATTGGACAGCGTCGGCGTGCTTGGGAAGAAGTCCATAAGGGTGTCGATCGCTGCTCCGAGCGGTGAGATAGTGATTGAGGACGCTGTTGACGTCGACCTGTCTGATGTCAGCCGGAAGAGGGTCAATGTCCTTATGGTCTTTCCTCTCGGCAAGTTCGATTCCAAGGGTGCACACACCATAAGCGTCGCAGTGGACGGGGTGCCGTTCGCGGAGACCCGTTCCATTGACGTAAAATGATATGGATGAGGTCGTCGGTACAGGAACACGAACGTCGACGGGTTCTGAGGCATTGCCGCCTCTCCCCGGAACACCGCAAGACTACGACGCCCAGTTCCAACGCGCATTCGACAAGCTGAACTCGCTCAAGTCTGATATCGACAAGGCCACGATCGATCTCAAAGAGACTAAGACAGATGTAGAAAAGTCCGCGAGCGATCTTAAGGACACTAAGACGATTGTCGTAGTGGGATTCGTCGTCCTGTTGGTCATGGTGGCGACCATGATTTTGATGGTCTTGTTTCAGTACATGGACGCGTTTGAGAAGGATTTCAGTCTACGTCTAGAGCCGCGGGCTGATGTTCAGGCCGCTGGACGTAGGTGAGGCGACGGTCTGGTTGGCCAGAAAGGCTCCTGCCGGATCCGCGTTACGCTAAGTCGCTAGAAGCACACGACGATCGGCGGCGTCACTTTGTTAGCAACCTCCTGGAAGCGCGGCCGATAACGGCTATCCATGCTAACGGACCCACTCCTCGTCGCTCTGTGGATCGGCGCCCTCTCGGCGCGTGCACACCGATGCAGCGCCCATCTGGACGGAGAACTCGCCGAACTCGCCGCGCGACTCCTCAGGCGGTACCCGCCAGCGGCGCGCGCGTGATGTCCGCGCGCTCCACAGGCTACAGCTTTGCTCGGACGTGCTTGATCTTCGTGTCGATCAGCGTCATCGCGATCGCGCCGACCTCGTCGTAGAGCGCGGCGGCCACCTCGTGCAGGTCGGACGGCTTCGGCGCGTAGCCGTAGTGCTTGATGAAGTCAGTCACGCGCTTGTGCCGTTCCTTGGCTGCGCCCGCCGCGCGCTGGATGAGGAAGTCCTTCCAGTGCGTGCCCTGCTTGATCGAGTTGCAGTCCTGGCACGACGGGACGACGTTGCCCCACGCGTGCAGGCCGAGGTCGGTCTTGTTCATGGCGATCAGGTGGTCCTGCGCGATGCGCCCGGACTTGAGCGCGTCGCCGCAGTAGCAGCAGCGCTCGCCGAAGAACTTTCGAACCTCGGGGAAGTGCTTCTTGCCGTCGTAGACCTGGAGCCCGCGCTCTTCGTCGTAGGCCGAGCCCATCTCCTGCAAGAAGATTCGCAGCGCCGTGTTCGCGATGTCGGAGCGGGCTCTAGCCATCGAAGGTCCTCTCTCGGTTTGTCTTCAGACTTACGGCGTCGGCGCGTGCGCGGGCTTGCGCTGCTTCGCCGTCGCTCGAAGCGCGATCTCGTCCAGCTCCATGTACTCGCTGAAGGGCGAGGCCTCGATCGGGTAGGCGACCGTCGCGACCACCACCTCGCGCACGGGCTCGCGCAGCGGGAACGTGACCATGAACGCGCGCCAGTCGCCGACCGTCGTGTCATCCGCGATGATCTTGCCGGTCTCGGGCGAATACTTCTCGACGTAGACGGTCGGTTCGATCCACGGCCCGCCGGCGGCGTCCTTTTGGCCCTTCGCGCGACCGGCCGCACCACCTTTCGCGGCAGCGGTCCGTTCGGCTCGGCGGAAGGTGTACCGACACTCGCCCTTCGGGTTGAGCGAGTAGGTCAAGGTGGTGCCCGGCTCGCGCACGCTGCGGACGGTGTCGTTCCTGCGCGCGACCTTGAAGCCGGTCACGAGTTCGGGGAAGAGCTTGCTGCGCACCACCTGCTGCTCGAGGTGGTCGAACAGCTTGAGCTTCTCGGCGATCGTGAGCAGCGGCCCGCGCCTCGCCTCGCCGTTCTGCGTCCGCGGCGTCTTCATCTTGGGCCCGCGGGGGATGTGCGGTTCGACGATGTCCGCGTTCACGCGCTTGAAGAACTCGGCGACCAGGGGGTCGGTCATCTCGATGCGCAGCTTCAGCATCGAGGTCGGCGCGCCACGACGGTATCCGCCGTTGACGGCGATGCTGTGGCGGCTCGTCTTGTGCACGTAGCCGCCCTTGGTCGCGATGTACGCCTTCACGATCTCGGCGTTCGAGTCGGAGAGCACGACGGTCGACTGCTTGTTGTAGCCGCAGGCGCGGCCGAGGAGCCCCTGGAGCAGCGCGTTGAGGTCGCTCGACTGCTTGGCGAGGTCCATGAAGAAGCGGACCTGGGTCGGGAAGGCGTCGGCCATGCGCGCGCGGTTCGTGACGATGACGAGGTACGGCAGCTCGGGGTGCTCGCGACGCGCGATGGCGCGCTTCACCGAGACGCCCGACGTGTCGAGGCCGTAGTAGGCGAGCACCTCGATCCGCTTGGGGTCGAGCTTCAACTGCTGCATCAGCGTCTGCATCTTGCTGTTGTCGTTAAACGCCCGGATGCACAGCCCGACGGGCTTGTCGTCGTTCTTGTGCTGCTTCACGACGGCGTAGATCGCGTCGCGCAGAGCGTCCTCCATCTGCTCGCGGTACTCGTCGTGCGTGCCCTCGAAGCCGACCGTCGGCGCATGGCGCTCCAGTGCTTCGGGCTTGTCGTACGCCGACAGCGAGACGCTCGAGAGGAAGGGGACGTTGATCTGCTTCGCGAACTCGGTGAGCGACATCGTCGTCGGCGGCGTGATCTCCACGCCGGGCGAGATCGGCTCCTCGTTGAAGTAGTTGAAGCCCGAGTAGTTGTCGGTGAGGCGCTGGCGGACCTCCCAGACGCGCTTGAGGTCGTTCAGCTCGAACGGCGTCGCCGACAGGCCGACGAACCAGTGCTCCTGCGTCGCGGGCTTCAGCGCCTCCTCGATGCGGTCGAAAATCTGCGCGAGCACGCACTTGCGGACCGCGGTGCCATCGTCGCTCGGGACCAGCCGGTCCGACGCGCCGAACTGGGGCTCGTCGATGATCATGAGGGGGCGGTAGCCCTGCGCCGTCGCGTCCTGGCAGAGCTTCACGATCCGCCCGACGCTCTGCTCGCCGCCGACGCGCCGGTGGACGATGTCCTCGAGACGCGGCACCTCGTGCACCGACTCGGCGCTGCGCAGCACCTGCTCGCGGTAGGTCAGAAGGCTGGGCGAGCGCGCGAAGAGCGGGTCCTCGCCAGCCACCGGCTTCTTCACGCAGATCTCGATGTGGCCGTAGTAGGTCATGAAGCGGTCGAGCTCGGTCGTGGTCTGGTCTTCATGGTTCCGCTGGTTGCCGATCACGTAGAACGGGTACGCGCGGCGGCCGGTCAGGCGGTAGAGGATCGGCCCCGCCCACTGGAGGGCGAGCGAGGTCGTCGTCTTGCCGGACTGCATCGCGCCCACGACGTGCCCGCAGCGCTTCGCGTCCTCGTGGAGCTTCACGACGCACTCGATCGCGGTCATGAGCTGAGTCTCGTGGATGATCCCGGTGTCGTCCTGCCGCGTCCAGAACGAGCTGATGCGGCCGAGCCCGATGCCGTCCATCGCGGCCTTGATGGCGCGCTTCGGGTCCATCGAGACGGCGAGGCCGAGCGTCTTGGCGTGGTCGTTGAAGACCTTCGCCGTCCGCGTCAGATGGTCCGTGTACGCTTTGAGGCCTTGATCGAGGTCGACTTGGCTCATACGTACATCTATTAACACGCGCGAATTGCTGCTGATTTAATATTTCCGCGTTATTTGTGTGTGCACACCGATTCCTTTTGGAAAACGAGATGTTGCGCGAGCGATCCCTCCGGGATAGAAGAGCAGTTTGTAGGCCGAAATGCGGAGCATCGAACTTTTTGCGGGGTGCGGAGGGCTCGCCTTCGGCCTTGCCGAGGCGGGGTTCGAGCACGCGCTCGTGATCGAGAACGACCCGCACGCGAGCGCCACGCTCGAGAAGAACAAGCTCCGCGGCGTCCGCCACTTCGCTGGCTGGCCGATCAAGGCGAACGACGTGCGCGAGGTGAAGTACGCCGATGTCGGCGGCGAGGTCGACCTCGTCGCGGGCGGGCCGCCGTGCCAGCCGTTTTCGATCGGCGGCAAGCACAAGGGGCCGAGCGATCCGCGCAACATGTGGCCCGAGGCGATTCGCGCCGTTCGCGAGCTGCAACCGAAGGCGTTCCTCTTCGAGAACGTCCGCGGGCTGCTGCGCCCCGGCTTCGGGGACTACCTGAGCTTCTTGCGGCTCCAGCTTCAGTGGCCGTCCTTGAAGAACTCGACGAAGGGCTGGCGCGACCATCTCCAAGTGCTCAAGAAGCGCGAGAAGAGCGGCGCGATGCCGAGCTACCGCGTCGTGATCGAGGGCATCAACGCGGCCGACTACGGCGCGCCGCAAAAACGCCACCGCGCGATCATTCTCGGCGTGCGGTCCGATGTCGCCGACGAGGTCACGTTCCCGGCGCCGACGCACTCGCACGAGGCGCTCGTGTGGAGCCAGCACGTCGACGAGATGTATTGGGACCGCCACAAGATTTCCGCCCGGGCGAGACCGGCGATGACGGCATCCGATGAAGCGGTCTTGCAACGGTTGCAGGAACAGGACGAGCCGCCGAACGAGCTTCCGTGGACGACCGTCCGCGACGCGATCGGCGACCTGCCCGCGCCATCGGTCTCGAAAAAAAGCGCTGCGCCCGACGAGCCGACCAACCACCGGCTCCATCCAGGCGCTCGCGTGTACGAGCGCCATACCGGCAGCACGTGGGACGAGCCGGCGAAGGCGCTCAAGGCCGGCGACCACGGAGTCCCCGGCGGAGAGAACGTGCTCGTCGGGCGCGGCGGCGCCGTGCGGTACTTCACCATCCGCGAGATGACGCGCCTCCAGGGCTTGCCCGACGACTTCGACATCGATGGCAACTGGAAGAATCCGATCAAGCAGCTCGGCAACGCCGTGCCGGTGCATGTCGGCCACATCTTTGGAACAGTGCTTCGACAAGCGATCCAGAAGCCCGCGAGCTGACGTGCCGGCGTCGTCTCCCAAGCGCCGCGAGCAAGAACGGGGAAGAACGGAGGAACTGCTTTCTCCGTCGGAGGTCGCGACCGTCCGGCGGCAGCTCCTGCGCTGGGGCAAGAAGAACTTCCAGCACTATCCGTGGCGATCGGAAACGGACCCGTGGCGGTCGTTCCTCGCGGAGTTCCTGCTTCAGCGGACGCGAGCGAGCCAAGTCGCGGAAGTCTTCGTCGAGGTCTCGACGAGGTTCCCGACGGCCGAGAGCCTCGCGCGCGGCGGGCTCGCTGCGACCTCCGACGTGATGGCAAGACTCGGGCTCCACTTCAGAGCGCCGCTCTTGGCGAGCATCGCCGCGTCCGTCGCCGAGAGCGGCGGGCAACCGCCCGAGTCCGAAGAAGAGCTGCGCGCGTTCACTGGCGTCGGCATGTACACGTCGGCTGCGTGGCTCTCGCTGCATCGAGGGAAGCGCGCATCCATCATCGACGCGAACGTCGCGCGGTGGCTCAGCCGGATGACGGGCATGCCGTACAACCGCGATCCTCGGAAGGTTCATTGGGTACAGACGCTCGCCCAGAGGATGACGCCACGGAGGGCCTTCCGAGCGTTCAACTACGCCGTTCTCGATTTCACGATGATCGTCTGCAAGCCGCGCGAGCCGAGCTGCGCGGTCTGTCCCGTTCGCGGCAGTTGCGCGTACATGCGCGGCTCGACGGCGGCGGCGAGGCCGGGCACACTCCGTCGAGCCTGATGGCGACGCTCACGGCCAGCTACGTCGGGCTCCGGCCCAAGTCCAAGAGCGCTGCTCGCGCCGCTCGCGGTTCCAGCAAGAAGCGGGACACGCGCTGCGAACTCGTTCTGCGCAAGGCGCTCACGGCGGCCGGGCTTCGATACCGGGTTGACACCGACGATCTTCCCGGACGGCCGGACGTCGTCTTCCGCGGCGCGCGGGTCGCCGTCTTCTGCGACGGCGACTTCTGGCATGGCCGCAATCTCGCGGCGCGCGTCGCCAAGCTCGCCGAAGGGCACAACGCGCCGTACTGGGTCGCCAAGATCACGACGAATACAGAGCGCGACGCCCGCAATACCCGCGCGCTCGAGGAGCAAGGCTGGATGGTGCTCCGATACTGGGAGACCGACATCCACAAGGACGCGGCTGGAATCGCCGCGGATGTCGTGGTCCACGTCCACGAACGTCGTCCGCTACGCCGATAGACCGCGCTTGTCATGGCGAGCGTCGGGAACCTCGTATGCGAGCGGAGCGTCGCGACCTAGCAGTCCCTTGCGCCGTGTCTCCGAAGCCATGGACGCACATGCATTGATCGGCACGTCTCGTCCGGCCTTGGCGAGCTCGCGAAGCTCCTGCGGGGTGAGCGGTCCCGACTTGGTGCTGACGAGCGCGATGCCCTTCGTGGTGAGCTGCCATACGCCACGCGTCGGAGTCGCAGAGAGCCCGGCGCGTTTTAGACGGTCGTGCGCCCAGTTGGTCCGATGGCGAAACAAGACCTGCGTCCCGCCAGGCACCCGCAACGCCCGATCTTCTTCGGGCATTTGCGTCCGCTCGGCCACGAGGTCTTGCGCGTCTCGGGCGGCCAGTCCGTTGGGCGCGTCCGCGAGCACGCGCAGCAGCGGCTCGATCAAATCGCGAAAGGAAGGAAACGCCATTCGTGCCTCGTTCCGAGGCTACTTGGTGTTTCGCCGCGTACAAGGCTGATTGGGAGACGATCAGCTACGCGCGAAGCTCCCGCTCCCGTTCCACCGCGCCATATCCCTTTCCGGTTCCCGGATGGGCTTCGTGCTGACCGACGAGCTTGCGGAACTTCTTAGGCACGGCCGCAACACGCTCGGGCGGAGGCGTCGGTGATCGATTGGGCGGCAGGAGCTTGAGCTCACCGCGCAACGGCTTCAGCCCAAGAAGCTGCGAACGGACTTCTCGAGCAACGACCTCCGCGAGCAGCGACGGCACGGCGTTTCCAACCTGACGCTGCACCGAGACCCGGCTACCCACGATCCGAACATCGTCCGGGAACGTCTGGAGGCGGCAGAGCTCGCGCATCGAGAGCCGACGGTTGTCCCAGTGGAACGGCCCGATTGCCGGTCCGGGCTGCGCCTGGATGGTCCATGAGGGCAGGTTCTTGGCGAGCTTGAGCAGGAACGACCAATACCGGCGACGCCAGCCAAAGAGCGGCAACCCTTTCCCTCGCTCCGTGTGGAAGAGGTAGTTCGAACCCTCGGGGATGGATGGGAGCAGATCAGCCCACGCTCCGCGCATCTCAAGATCCTCGCCGGCCTCGGGCTCGACGTCACCGAGCGCATCCCAGGCGTTCCGGTGCGGCTGCTGACCGGGGAGCAGCATCTGCTCGCCGTCGTCTGCGTGCGTGGGCGTGGGGAACGCGAACGACGAGCCGTCGCGCGCCGCGATCATGATGACGCGTCGTCGCATCTGGGGCACGCCGAAGTCGGCCGCGTTCAAGACCTGGAAGACCGGACGGTACTTGCTCTTCGTCTTGCGGTTGATCGCTTCGATTGCGTCGAGGAGGAGTCGCAGCCCTTCATCCTTGCCGGCATACGCGAGCCCTTCGACGTTCTCGAGGAGGAACGCATGCGGCAGCGTGTCTTGCAGCACGCGCAGGTACGCGGCGAGCGTGTTAGCGCGCGGGTCATCAAGACGGAGCGAGTCACCCTTGTGCCAGTACCCGGCCTTCGAGAACGGCTGGCACGGCGGGCCACCGATGAGCACGCTCGCTTCGCCGCGCTTCAGCCGACCGGCTTCCAGGATTTCCGCGCTCGGCACCTGGGTGATGTCGCGCTCGATCACGGCCCAGTCCCGGTTCGCGCGAAGCGTCTCGCAACACGACGCGTCCATCTCGACAGCCACGGTGGTGTCGAAGCCCGCGGCCTCGAAGCCGTAGTCGAGCCCGCCGGCACCCGTGTAGAGGCTGATGATCTTCGGTCGACCCATCGCCCGCGAGGATACTCGGGGGGTATGACAGCCAAGGTCCGGGGATCGCTGGCCGTTTCCTTGCTTTCGCGGGGCGTCCGATCGGATCATTTCACGTGCCAACCGGACGCGAGGCGGCGACGATCGACAAGGCGATCGCCAAGCGACGCTTCGAGGCGGCGCTCGCGCTCGCCCAGAGCACGGCCGAGCTGCCCGCTGAATGGATCGAACGTGCCGAAAAGGTGGGGCAATCGGTCAGCAAGACGTTCATCGCGATGCTCGGCACGTCGCTCCTCGCCAAGGCGACGAACGATCAGTTGAACGCCCTCGCGCTCAAGGCCACCGTCCACAAGGGCTACTCCGCCCGAGGTCTCGCAAAGGACGTGCTCGTCCCGGCCTGCCTGGCGGTCGGGATCGATCTCGGCAGCGTCGGAGCCGAGCCGCTCAACAACCAGCCGTTCTTCGGCAAGACGGAAGTCAGCCTCGCGCTCGAGGTCAAGGACAACGCCCGCGCGGACTTCGAGTATCTCGTCGACTGCCTGAAGAAGGCCGACTACCTTCGCGGCGACGCCGCGCTCCACGCGTTCGCGGCGTTTCTTCGCGTCCGCATCGCCGCGACCGAGAGGCGCGAGAAGATCACGATCGGTAGGAGCGGTCTCGACCTCGCCGGCCTGCTCTCGCAGCTCGACAGGTTCATCGAAGGCGATGCCGAAGGCGGCAAAGTCGGCCAGGCGGCGGTCGCAGCGATCTTGGACATGCTCTTTCCAGACGTGCGGACGAAGCGAATCAACGACCCAAGCGTCGCGTGGCCCGGCGACGTCGGCGTCTTCACCGACGACGCGCTCGTGCACTCCGCTGAGGTGAAGCAACGGGCCTTCAACGAGCACGAGATTTCGCTCTTCGCTCGCCGGCTTCACGACGCCAAGGTGCATCGCGGGCTGCTGGTGGCGCTTTGCGACGATGGGTTCCCGTTCGATATCGCCGCGGCATGCCAAGCCGCATACGCCACGTACGACGTCGAGCTTCAACCGATCACCGGAGCGAGCCAGCTTCTCCGTCAAGCGTTGAACTTCTCGAATCGCGACATCGCGGTCACGTTGCAAACGTTTCCTCAGCGCTTTGCGATACGAATGGAAGAGATCGGCGTGTCCGTCGCGCGTCGCCGAGCGTGGTCGAGCGTCGTCGGCAGTTAGGAAACGCGCGGTAGCGGTCAGACGACGGTGCGGAGACACTCGGCGTGCTGACGCGCCTCGTCCAGGTGCTGTTCGTCGATGCGCGGGACGCGGGTCAGGATCTGTTCGCGGAGGTAGTTCACCATCACGTGCCCCATGTGATGGGCGCGTTCGCGATCGGGGTACGCGCCGACGCTGCGCGTACGCCAGCCGAAATCCGGATCGCGCGTCTTGAAGACGACGGAGAAGCGGCCATCGGGCGTCGACCCGACCATGGCGGTCACCAAGGGCTGCATGACGTAAGCGTAGCCGGCGCGCGCCGTGCTGGCTGTTCCATTCACCCTGTGCAGATCCCTCCCCGGTCGGTCGCGCTTGGGCGGCGTGACCGCCAGGCCGCGATCTTCGGCGCAAGCGCTTCGATCTCGCGCTCGGACAACACGCGCACGCTACGCTTCGACCAGGCCTCGACCCTCCGCGCTGCGGGGATCTGCTTCGCGGCCTCCAGGCGGCGGAAGCTCGTCTCGCTGATGCCGAGCTGCCTGCAGGCCTCGCCGAGGAGCACGTAGCCCTCCGCGCGCAGCCTGGCAAACACGCGTCGGATCGGATTCGGATGGTGCCCGTGCAGATACTTCGGCGCGCCCGCCGAACGATGGCGTCCCTTAACCGGCACCGTCCCGCCGCAACCGCACGCGCAAGGCGGTCTCGGCGATGCGTTCACCCGACCGGCCCACCCGGCTTGTGTCTCCGCGCGCGGCTCTTGGACCTCAAGGGTAACAATATGTTCGAGCGGGTCCGTCGATGCTTCCGGCGCGGGGCGTGTGTCGTGGGTCTTGCCGGTCCCGGGAGGTCCGGAGAGCAACAGGTTGTGACCACCCGCGACCGCGATCTCGATCGCCGCACGAGCGTGATCTTGACCGCGCACTTCGCTCATGTCGGCCGCGGGAACTCTGAGGCGCCTGCGAGACGACACCTGCAAAGGCACACGCAGCGGCACCCTGCCGGCGAGCGCATCGACGACATCCTTGAGGTGCGATGCCGCGTAGACCTCGATGCCTTCGACGACCAGCGCCTCGGCGGCGTTCGCCTCGGGTACGAGCACGCCGCGCATCCCGAGATCTCGCGCGAGGAGCGCCGCCGCGAGGACACCGCGGACCGATCGCACGGTGCCGTCGAGACCGAGCTCGCCGAGCATGATCAAGCCCGCGCACGGCGCACCGTCGTAGATCGCCTCGGCGATCATGATCGCGACGGCGATCGGTAGATCGAGCGCACTACTCGGCTTGCGGAGGTCGGCCGGCGCGAGGTTGACCGTGACCTTCTTGAGCGGCAGATCGTGACCGACGGTCTTGAGCGCGCCGCGAATTCGCGTCGAGCCTTCCTTCACCGCAGGCGCGGGAAGCCCGACGACGTTGTAGTGCGGGATCTGCCCCGACGTCGCGATGCACTCGACGTCGATCGCGACGGCATCGATTCCAACCAGCGTGCATGACTTGACGAGTGCGACCACGCCGGAGCCAGCAGCACATGCCGCGCCAACCGCGCGCCTCGTGATTCAAGCAAGTTCCGAGATTGACCGTCCGCCGGGCGGACCGTATGTCCGCAGGCCGGCGGACACCGGACGCAAGTACGCGATTCGCAGAGGATCGCCGGCGCAAGGTTTCTTCACACTCCGCCTGCCGATTCCGAAACACACGACCGCCATCCTGAACCAGTGAAAGGACGATTCAAATCATGTGTCTCGCACTAGCACTCGGACTCGGAGCTCTCGGTTTTGCGGCCATGCGTAGAGCACGCCGTTGTCACGGCGGAGGATATGGTTGGCACGGCGGCTGGCACGGCCACCACGGTTACGGCGGTCACGGCTGGCACGGAGGCGGGTTCGGCCGGCGCGGCCTCTATATGTTGTTCTCGCGGATCGATGCATCTCCGGCCCAGGAGCGCGCGATCATCGCCGAGGTCGATCGGCTCAAGGAGCGCGTGCAGGGCGCGAGGATCGGCCTCAAGGACTCGCGCGGTGATCTCGCCGCGGCTGTTCGCGGGCCCTCTCTCGACGATGCAGCCCTCGGTGGCGTGCTCGGCCGCGTCGACGCTGCGACGGGTGAAGCTCGCGCCGCCGTGATCGAGGCGTTGCGCAACATCCACGCCGTGCTCGATGCCAAGCAACGGGAGCAGCTCGCCGATCTGCTCGACCACGGTTGGTGGCGTGGCCGTGGTGGCGGTGGCCCGTACCGCGTGTGAGAAGATGACCAGGTGCGGGTCCTGTTGATCGATGACGACGCTCGGCTCGCCGAGCTCCTGGTGGGGTACCTGACTCCACAAGGCGTCACGCTCGTCCACGCGGGCGGCGGCCAGGCCGGTCTCGGACAGCTCGCCGGCGGCAGCTTCGATGCAGTCCTGCTCGATGTCATGATGCCCGGTATGGATGGCCTCGCGGTGCTTCGAAAGATCCGCGACGCCGGCCATCGCATCCCGGTGCTGATGCTCACCGCTCGCGGCGACGAAGCGGACCGGGTCGTCGGACTCGAGCTCGGCGCGGACGACTACATCGCAAAGCCGTTCTCGCCCCGCGAGCTGCTCGCACGCTTGCGTGCGGTCGTGCGGCGCGCGACACCGGATGCGGTCGCCGAGAAGCTCGGTGCGGCCGGCATCACCGTCGATACCGCCGCGCGCGAAGCGTGGGTCGACGGCAAACCTGTCGAGCTCACCGGGCTCGAGATCGATCTGTTGATCGTGCTCGTGCGTCGCGCGGGTCGCGTCGTGCCGCGCAGCGCGCTGATGGAGCTCGCCGGACGCGGCGATGTCTCGGTCAACGAGCGCGCGGTCGACGTCCACATCTCGCGGCTTCGCAAGAAGCTCGGCGATGAAGCCGCGACGCGGATCCGGACGGTCCGCGGCGTCGGGTACGTGCTCGCGCGCGCGGCGGAGGACGAATCGTGAGCGAGCAGCTTGTCGTCGAGGACTCGCAGCAGCTCCGCGTGTTCATGGGCTCGGTCGAACGCCGCGGCTCGTGGACCGTCCCGCGCAACTTCGACATCCGCGTGATGTGGGGGAGCGCCGAGCTCGATCTGCGCGAGGCGGTGCTCGCGCCCGGGGTGACGACGTTCGAGGTCGCCGTCATGATGGGCAACCTCGAGATCATCGTGCCGCCCGAGCTTGCCGTCGAGGTCGAGATCCGGTCCGTTGCCGGCAACCTCGAGGAGACGCGGCGCGCCGCGGTGACCGGCGATCTCGCGCAGCCGGTGCTCAAGATTCGCGGGCGGGTGAGGGCCGGCAATTGCGAGATCCACGCGCTCGCGCGCGGCGAAACTCTCGACGAACGCGACCGGCATGCACGCCACGAACACCGGCACCACCGGCACGAGATGCGGCATCGGCGGTGGCACGAGATGCACGCCGAGCGCGAGATGTGGCGCCGGCATCCCGATCGATCGCCGTGGCTGCCGTGGTGGCTGCAAGCGCGGATGCGCCGCCGGATCTTCAGCTGGTTTGCGATCGCGTTCGGCTCGGGGATCGCGGTCGGCGTGTACCTGTGGGATCACCCGCGGTGGTGGCACATCGCGATCGCGCTGTTCGCCCTGTTCGCGTTTTCCGGTGGCGTCGCGTGGCGGTTGACGCAGCCCTTGCTGATGGTCGTGCGTGCGGCTCGCGACATCGGCGACGGCAAGCTCGATACACGCCTCGATATCCACCAGCGCGGTGAGATGAAGGTCCTCGCGACCGCGATCAACGAGATGGCCTCGCGGATCGAGCAGCAGCTCAAGGATCAACGCCAGTTGCTCGCGGCGGTCTCGCACGAGCTGCGCACGCCTCTCGGTCACATGCGCGTGCTGATCGATACCGCGCGCGAGGCCGAGCCGAAGAAGGCGCTCGACGAGCTCGAGCTCGAGGTGCTGACGCTCGACGATCTCGTCGGCAAGCTGCTCGCGTCGTCTCGGCTCGAGTTCGGCAACCTCGATCGGCGCGAGCTCGATCTCGGCGAGCTCGTCACGGACATCGCGACGAGTGCAGGCGTCTCGGTCGAAGGCATCGAAGCGATCGGCGATGTCAAAGCGCGGATCGATCCGACGCTCGTGCGCCGCGCGGTCGCAAACCTGCTCGACAACGCGAAGACACACGGAGGCGGTGCGATCGCGGTTCGCATCGCGCGCCGCGCGAATCAAGTCGCGATCGAAGTCGACGATGCCGGTCCAGGCGTCGCCGCCGATCGCCGCGCCGATGCGTTTCGCGCGTTCGTTCCATCCTCCGGTGGCGGGCTCGGACTCGGGCTCGCGCTCGTCTCGCGCATCGCGGTCGCACACGGCGGCGGCGCGTGGATCGCCGATCGGCCCGGTGGCGGCGCTCGCGTCGGTTTCACCGTCGGGATCTAGGGCGGATCTAGGGCTGGACGACGCGCGTCCACATCATCATCAAGTTGCGCACCACCGGGCCATCGGGCGCGGCTGCCGCGGGCGGCACGTCGACGGTGATGCCGTCGGCCGCGAGCCGCGTGAACGGATTCTGGGCGTCGTTGGTCACGATCGGAACCGACGTATCGGCCGGCCGGAAGCCGTACTCGAGCGCGCGTTGCTGCGAAGGCTTGCTCCGCAAGAACGCGATGAACCTGCGAGCGGCCTGCTTCTGGGGCTCGGTGACCCACGCGCCCTGCAACAGCGCGATCGGGTGATCGCTCCAGATCGTCGTCGACGGATAATAGACCTTGAGCTTGCCCCAGCGGCCCGCTGCATTCGCGAGCTCGCTGATCGCGAGGCTCTCGTAGACCACGGCGATATCGTACTTCGACGGCCCGAACCGCACCATGTCCGTCATGAACGTGCCGGTCGAGGTCTCGAACTTCGTGACGCCCTTCTCGATGCCTTTGATGAAGTCCTGATACTTCGGGTCGAGCAAGTCCTCGATCGCGAGCTTCGATTTGCCGCCGTACTCGAGCGACATCAAGTAGAGCGCTTGCAGTCCCGAGTTCGACTTCGTCGGATCGGTATGACCGAGCTTGACGAATCCCCACCTGCCCTGCCCGCCGACGGCGAGCCAGCCCTGGGGCGACGTCACCGCCTTCGAGATCGCGTGCCACGACATCGTGCCACCCGAGGCCTTGAGCAGCACCGCGGCACGGTCTTCCCACGCGACGAACACGAGCGGCGTGAGCAGCAGCGCCTGTGCCGCGTCGTCGCCGGATGTCGCGATCACGTTCGCGTGATTCTTGGTCTGCCAGTCCGACGTGAGCAGGTTGAGGACCGCGGTGTCTGCGGGACTCCACACCGTGGGCTGCAGCTGACCGTCCAAGATCGCCTGCGCCGCCTCGATCGATCCCTTGCCGACGAGTGAGACCTTGATCTCGGGATGGTCCTTCGTGAATTGATTCGTCAGCGTCTCGATCCAGTCTTTCTTCTCGGTCGAGTACACGACCTGGATCTCGGTGACGGTCGCCGGCGGCTTCGAGTCCCCGGAGGCCCGCTCGCTGCCGGTGCTCGCTCCTTGCGACGAGGTGTCCTTGTTCCCCTTGCGGTTGACGAGCATGACGATCGCGAACGCTGCGACCACGAACGCGACGATGATCAGGATTTTTGG
>JAQBQF010000064.1 GCA_028287115.1 Myxococcales bacterium | reverse complement strand
CGCTCTTCCGATCTCGCCTCCCACGCCGATGACGAACATCCCCGCGCCGAAGCTCTCGCCGAGCATGCACGACCTCACGCGCAATCAGCCGGCGAGTCGCCGCCAGATGAAAGAGTTCTACGCGACCGGTCGCATCATCAACGAGTGCGCGGGCGCGTGCGTCTGCCAGTCGGGCGCCTGCAACTAAGCGGCTACACTCGGCGCGCGCTGTCGGGAAATTCGGTCCGACCGAATTAATGCACAACTTGCGCATAAATTCGGTCGGACCGAATTATTTGCTCGCGAGGACGCGGAGGACGCGAAGCATCGTCGCGAGCTCCTTGGCGGCCGCGGTCAGCTTCGGGAGTTGCGAGCCCGTGTGGCCGTAGAGCCCGGTGATGTGGACGCGCACCTCGGCGTTGACGAGCTTGCCGGCGAGCGCGTGCGATTGCTCGAACGGAATCACGTCGTCGTCGGTGCCGTGCACGAGCTCGACGCGGCTGCGAATTCGCGGCAGGTATGGCGATGGATCGAGTGCGCGCGCATCGAAGTGAACGAGCGCTGCCTCCGCGAGCTCGGTCGCACCGGGCCGAGCGCCGATGCCGATCAAGAACAGCTCGCGCACCGATGCGGGCACGCTCGGCGCGAGCTCGTCGGCGATCGCCGTGAACCGCTCGCGCGCCTTCATCTCGGGCCGGCCCCAGGTCCGCTCGACATAGCGCCGCCATCCGGCGATCAGCGCGTCGGCTTCGACCGGCGGCGGATCGAAGTGAGCAAGCAGGTTCGCGAGCACGACCGGCTGGTTCAACGGATCGCGAGTTGCGCTCCGTCCCGAGGACACGTGGCCGGTGAGGCAGAACTGCAGCGTCTCGCGAAAATTCGCGTAGCCGCCGAAGATCACGAGCTTGTCGATCGCGTCTCCGAGGTCGGCGGCGAGCGCGAACGCGAGCAGCGAGCCAAACGAGATCGAGAACACGACCGGCTGATGATTCGACCACTTCGGCAGCGCCTCGAACACGCGGCGAAAGTCTGCGATCGCGCGCGCATTCGGGGTCAGCGCGAGATAATCGGGAATGAACGGCGCGATCACGAGATGCCCCGCCGCTGCGAGGATCCGGCAAAACCTGTCCATCCGCGGATCGTCGGGGCCCGCGTAGTGCAGGCCCGGCGCGATCAGATACGTCGTATCCGGGGCGCGCCGCGGCCGGTAGATCCGCAAGCGGATCTTGTCGACCGCATCGTCGATCGTCTCGACGACCGGCGCCTTCGTGGTGTCTGCCCACGGACCCAGCCACCGCGCGAGCGTGCTGATCGAACCCATGTCCGCCGGAGAACATAGCCGCGAACAAGCGTGGACTCACGCGTTCGAAAGGCAATGTGCCGATCGCACTCTACGAGACCGTCATGAGCGACACGCTGTGGCTCTCTGAGCGGGAACGCGAGCGACAGCGCGCGTTGTTCGTCACGCTGACCGGCGTGAATCCGAGCTGAGACGCTGCCTACGGGAAGATGCCGCGCTCTCTGTAGCAATGCTGCAGGCGCTCGAGGCCGATCGCGTAACTCGCGGTCCGCCAGTCGGTCTTCTGCGCGAGCGCGTACTGCCGGACGTTCGCGTAGGTCTGCTTCATGCGGCGCTCGAGGCGGCCGAGCACGTCGCTGATCTCCCACTGCTCCGCGCGCTTGTTCTGCAGCCACTCGTAGTAGCTGACGATCACGCCGCCCGAGTTGCACAGAATGTCGGGGATGACGTCGATGCCCTTGTCGAGCAGGATCTCCTCGGCTTCGGGATAGGTCGGGCCATTCGCGCCCTCGACCATCATCTTGACCTTGAGCGCCTTGGCTTCGGCGACACCGACCTCGAGCTCGAGCGCGGCGGGCACGAAGATGTGCGCGTCGAGGCCGAAGAATTCTTCGCGCGTGATCTTCGAAGCGCCCTTGTAACCGGCGACCGAGCCGGTCTTGTGGACGTGCTCGCCGAGCTTGTGCGGGTTGATGCCTTCGGTGTTCGCGATGTAGCCGCCGACGTCGCCGACGCCGACGACGACCGCGCCCTTCTGCGACAGCAGGCGAGCGGCGTAGCTGCCGACGTTGCCGAAGCCCTGGATGATCACGTGACAACCGTCGAGGTTGAAGTTGCGATCCTTCGCCCATTCCGCGATGCAGTGCACGACGCCTTGCCCGGTCGCTTCTGCGCGGCCGTGGCTGCCGCCCGCCGACACGCTCTTGCCGGTGACGACACCGCGCACGGTGTTGCGATCGCCGGCGCCGACGAGGTTCATGTACGTGTCCATCATCCAGACCATCGTCTGGCTGTTGGTGTTGACGTCGGGTGCCGGGATGTCGAAGTCCGGGCCGATATTGCTACCGAGAGCCGCGGTGAACCGGCGCGTGATCCGCTCGAGCTCGGTCTTGCTCTGCTGGCGCGGATCGAACTTCACGCCACCTTTGCCGCCGCCGAACGGAATCTCGTGGAGCGCGCTCTTGTACGTCATCCACGACGCGAGCGCTTTCATCTCATCGAGGTTCGCTTCCTGGTGGTAGCGAATGCCGCCCTTGTACGGGCCGAGGATGTTGTTGTGCTGGACTCGGTAGCCCTTGAACATCTGGTACTTCCCGTTGTCCATACGGACCGGGAAGTTGACGATCAGCTCGTTCTTCGGCTGATTCAGGATCTGCGCGATGTCCTGATCGATGTTGATGAGCTTCATCGCCTTTTCGATCTGCTTGGTCGCAATCTCGAAAAGGTTTCCGCGATCTTTCAGAGCCACTTCAGTGATGGTCCGTCCAACGGCGGGTGCAGCCGGGGGCGGCGTCGAGGCGGTGGTCATGGACGGAATGCGTACCGCCGAAAACGCAAACCTGGCAATCAAATCCGCTGACGATTTCGCGCGCTAAGCGTGGCTCGCCGCGTCAGCCGATCGCGCGACCGAGGGCGATGGTTAGAGCGCGCCCGCAGCGAAGCGAGGACGCGCCTCTTTGGCCCGAGGGAATCCCCGGAGGGGAAACCAACGCACCGCGTAACCAGGCGGTATATAAGACCGCGTGCCCGATCTCGACCGCCTCGCCGATCGCAAGCTCGCAGCCACGGTGCTGCAAGGCGGCCGGCTGCGCGCGCTCGTGCTCGAGCTGTGGCAGCGGACCCGGATGGATTGGGGCTTTGTTACCGATCGCCTCGCGACGACCTTCCGCAAGGAGACGTGGGTCGGCGCGCACGATCGCCGGTTTGTCAGCGAAACGCTCTACGGGCTCGTGCGTCACCTCAGGCGCGTCGATCTCGCAGTCTCCCGCGGCCGCAAGGTCGCGAAGCCGCCGCGCGATCTCGAACGCCTGCTCGCGTTGCTCTTGCTCGAGGGTTTGATCGAGCCGGCACAGGCCGCGAAGGTCGAGCCGGAGCTGGATTGGACCGCGATCGCGGGTGTCGACGCCGCGATAGCGAGCGAGCGCAAGCTCGCGACCCGGATCGGCCTCGCGGCATCCCTGCCCGATTGGCTCGCGGCGCGGTTCGTCGCCGACTGGGGAGATGCCGCGGAACCGCTCGCGCTCGCACTGAACCAGCGTGCGCCGATGACCGTGCGCGCGAACTTGCTGATCGGCGATCGCGCCGCGCTCGTCGCGGAGCTGGCACGCGAAGGGCTGACGACGCATCCAGGCACGTGGTCGGACACCGCGCTCGTGGTCGATAGCCGTACAAATCTGTTTCAGCTGGCGTCCTTCAAGCGCGGCGCCCTGGAAGTCCAGGACGAAGGCAGCCAGCTGCTCGCCGAGCTCGCTCGCGTGGACGCGCCGAAACCGATCGTGATCGACTACTGCGCCGGCGCGGGTGGCAAGACGCTCGCGATCGCCGCGCGCCTTGGCAATCGTGGCCGGATCGTCGCCACCGATGTCGACGCGGGCAAGCTCGAGGAGCTGCGGCGCCGCGCTCGCCGAGCGCAGGTCTCGAATGCACAGGCGCTCGTGATCGAGGAAGGCCGCTGGCCGCGCGAGGTCGAGGCGCTTCGCGGCAAGGCCGATGTCGTGTTCATCGATGCGCCGTGCTCCGGGATCGGTGCGCTGCGCCGGAACCCCGAGGCGCGGTGGCGGATGCGCGAGACCGATCTCGCGGAGTTCGCGAAGCGCCAGCAGCGAATCATCGCCGATGCGCGACAGCTCTGTGCGCCCGGCGGCAGGATCGTCTACGCGACCTGCACGTTACTTCGTGTCGAGAATCAAGATGTGATCGGCGCGGCGCTCGCGGCTCATGCGGATCTCGCGGCGGTACCCCTCACCGAGGTGCTCGGCACGGAGCGCGCGAAATCCCTCGGTGACGGCGAATCGTTCATCGTCGCGCCGCACACCCACGGCACCGACGGCTTCTACGCGCGGGTACTCACGCGCACGAACAAATCGGCGCCGTGATCGGTCGGCCGGTCGTCGAGATAGGTCCGCAATTCCAGATACTCGGGGCATCTGAGCAGCCGGCTGAGATCATTGCGCCTTGACGGTCGCCTGGGCACCGTCCATGCATCCCCTCACGTATGGACCCGGTTCGTGGCGAGGGCTCAATAACATCGGCATCGGGCGGCGTTGCCAATGGCAACACGCGGGCGGAAGCGCCCCGGCCGCCTGGGTCGGGTGCTGCGCGGCGTGATACGCTCGAACGGCGGATGGCAATCGATGTATCCGTAGTCCGCGATCTGACGGCGCTTCGCGCGCTGGAAGGTGAGTGGCGCGCACTTTCGGGCTCGCTGTTCCGCGGTCCCGATTGGCTGATCCCGTGGTGGCTCGCCTATCACAACACGCTCCACGCCGAGCTCCACGTCCTCGTCGGACGCGCGACCGAGCCCGATAGCACCGGGGTCAAGGCCGGCGACGTCGTGTGCATCGCGCCGCTGTATCGCCGCACGGTCAAGGTCGCACTGCTCGACACGCGCGAGCTGCGCATGATGGGCGACGCCGGACCGCGGCCGCCCGCGTTCGATCTGCTCGCTCGCAGTGGTTGGGAAGATCGCGCAGGCGCCGCCTTCGCGCGCACGTTGATCGAAGCCGCGCCGACCTGGGACCTGGTCGATCTCGAACCGCTCGCCGATCCTTCCCGATCTCGCGCGAACCTCGTCCAGCGGATCGCGCCGGCCGGATTCACGGTCGAGAGCTCGATGTCGGGCGGCGGCGCGACGCGGATCGCGCTGGCACTCGCGCCCGCCGATTCGACCGATGGCTCCGGCGTGATCACGACGTACGGCGAGGATCTCCTCGCGCTGCGTAAAGGCATGAGCGCGCTACGCCGGCTGTCGCGCCTCGAATGGGCCGACCGCGACGAGCCGTCGCCGCTCGCCGACAACGAGTCGCTCGCGCTTCTCGAAGAAGTCGCGATGTCACTCGGCAAACAAGGTCGCGTGCGTCTCGCGCGTCTCGACGACGCGGCGGGTGAGACCTGCGCCGCGGCGCTCGTCGTCGACGACGGCGATCGCGCGGTCGTGCTCGCGATGGCGGTCGATCCGCAGGTCGCCAAGACGCGCGCTCCGCAGCGCCTGCTCCACGCCGAAGCACTCGCCGCTCGCTCGCGCGGCTGCATCGCGCTCGATGTGGTCACCGGTGCCGGCGAATACCCGCTGCCGAACTTTCCGACCTCGAAGCAGCCGGCACTCGCCGTCCGCATCTGGGGTCACTCGACGGCGGCATCGGTCGGGCGCACGTACACGCACGTCGCGCGGCGTGCGCGCCGTGCACGCGAGACGCCCGCGGTCGCCGCCGCACAAGCGCGCGCTGCCTGGACGCGGATCCGCAGCGTCGCCGCGAGCGTCGCGCAATACGAGCGTTACTGCCTGTATCGCGGACAGTTGTGGACGCGCGGGATCGAAGCGCCGCCCGGCCTCGAGCTCCAGGCGTTCACGGAAGCGGACTACGACAAGCTCGACGAATCGCGCCGCACCGATCTGATCGAGCAGCTCCAGCTAGACGAGCTCACCGCACGCAAGTTCTGGCGGCGCGGTGACATCGCCGTCCTCGCGACCCTCGGCATTCGCCCCGCGGGCGTCGCGTGGACCGCGCGCGGCCCGGTCGAGGTCCCCGAGCTCGGTCGCACGCTGCACATGATGAAGTACGACGCGTACATCCACAGCGTGTTCGTCGCGACCGCCGCTCGCGGCCGCGCGGTCGCGCCGGTGATGCTCGAGCACATGGCGAAAGAGCTGCGCGCGACCGACGCCTACAGATCGTGGGCGCTGATCGCCGCCGACAATCAGGCGTCGTTGCGCGCGTTCCAGAAGGCGTCGTTCACGCCGGTGTGTGACGTGATCCACGCGAAGATGGCGACCGTCGACCGGGTGGTCTGCCGCCCTCCCGACCCCGAAGCCCAAGACTTGCTAGGCCTCGAGCACTAGACCGGTTATCCTCGACGTCATGCGCAGGCTTCTGCTGTGCGTGCTGATCGGAGCTTCCGCCTGTGGTGGCGGAAACGTCTCCGATCTCGACGCGTCCGTCGCGGACACCGCGCCGGGCGACGGCGGTCTCGATCCGAATGACGGCGCACGCTCGGGGTCGCGTCTCAAGCTGACCTGGTTCGTGTTCGCGGACGGCTCGCGTCAGCTCGACGGCCTGTACGATGCCCAGCGCAAAGAGAGCTGCTTCATCTATCCGAACTGGGCAGATGGCAACGCGTACTGCACGCCGGATTTCGGCGGGACGATCGTCTACACGAGCGCGAGCTGCACGACGAAGGTTGCCCAGGTCTATCGCGATCCGAGCTGCGCGCGGCCACCACCGACATACCTGCTCGACTACAGCACCTCGACATGCAGCTATCAGCCGGCACATCTCTATACGCGCGGGGCGCCGACGAGCGTCGCGCAGTACTGGTACAAGAACGCCAACGGCTCGTGCAGCGGACCGTTTACCGGCGCGTCCTACGACTTCTATTCCGTCGGTGGCGAAGTCTCCTTGATCGACCTCGTGAAGCTGACCGTGAGCTCACCGGTCGGCGCGCAGCGGTTCGGCCAGCGCTATTACCAGAGCAGCGATGGCATGCGCCGCCCGGGTCCGATCCACGACGCGATGCTCGGCGTCGATTGCTATCCGAATGTCTACGCCGATCCGACGGTCGCGACATGTGTCCCGAGCGGCGCCGGCTATGCGAGCTACGACCACGACGCGGCCTGTACGCAGCCCGAGCTCGGCATTCAGACCTCCTGCCCGAAGCCGACGTACACCGAGTACTACGACGGCAACGCGTGTCCATCGACGGCGCCGCGCTACTACACGACCGGCAACGCGGTCAGCGGAACGCCGCTGTATTTTCAGAGCGGCTCGTCGTGCGTCGCGACGACTCCGACGGCGAACACGACCTACTATCAAGTCGGTGCGCAGCTCAGCCTCGCGACTCTCCAGCTCGAGACCGACAACGCCGCGAACCGGCGGCTGCAGCTCGTGCACTACACGACCACGGACGGCGTTCGAGCGCGCGACTACGCGCTCTATGACTCCGCAAAGACCGTGCAGTGTTATCCCACGACGATGCCCGACGGAACGATCCGGTGCTTCCCGAGCGGCGGTTACGCCAGCACGTACTACGCGAATTCGGCGTGCACGCAGCAGATCGATCTCGTCGATCTGTACGGCGGCCCCAGCTCCTGCGGCAGCCCGCCGGTTCCCAAGTACGCGTCGAAGACGATCACGCCGCCGCCGGGAAGTTGCGCGTATTCGAGCGAGACCCACTTGATCACGACCCCGTACACCGGCCCGATCTACACGAACTACGGTTCGTGCCAGCCGTTCACGCCCACGAACACGCGGATGTACAACGTCGGTCCCGCGCTGCCGATGACCGACTTCGTGTCGGGCAACGTGTTCACTGATCCCTAGAGATCTTGAACTCTCGCTCGGCCCCGGTCGGCGCGAGCTCCTCGACGGCAACGCGTGCGACCCGCGCGGCAGGCGGCCCATATTCGCACCACCGGAGGAGGGCCGCGATGTGCTCGTCCGGACCTTCCGCTTCGAGCTCGACGCTGCCGTCGCTACGGTTCCTGACCCAGCCGGCGATCCCGAGCCGCGTCGCCTCGGACGCCGTCGAGGCGCGATAGGAGACGCCCTGCACGCGGCCGGTGACGATCGCTCGAACGCGTCGCATGGCGGGCTATCTTACACGCAGCGCTCTATCGATGGCGTCACCGTCCTGCTAGCTTGGATTGCGATGGCCCGCGTGCTCAGGCTTCCCGACAAAGGTCGGCTGCTCGTCTGCACGGATCTCCAGGGTTGCATGCGGGATTTCGACCGCTTCGTCGATGTCTTCGAAGAGGCGCTGATCCAGTACGACGGTGACGCGCACGTCCTGTTCACCGGCGATCTGATTCACGGTCCGCACATCGAACCGGAAGATTGGCCGGACTTTCTGGGCGAGTACTATCGCGATCAGTCGGGCGAGCTGATGATCGCCTACGCCGGACTCGCGTCGCGCTATCCCGGCCGCGTGCACGCGCTGCTCGGCAATCACGAGCACGGGCACATCGGCGGTCCCCACACGGCGAAGTTTGCGGCCGACGAGGTCGCGCTGCTCGAGCACATCCTCGGTCCGTCCGCGACGGCGCGGATGCGCGGCATCATTCACACGTTCGCGCTCGCGGCCGTGAGTAAGTGCGGTGCGGTGTTCACGCACGGAGCGCCCGCGGCCGTCATCGACTCGATCGCGGATCTCGAATCGGCGGACCTGTCAGGTCAGCAGTACGCGAGCCCGCTCGACGTGCTCGATACGCCGATCGTCGGCAAGGTGCTGTGGGCTCGCTCGGCGACCGAGGCCGAGGCACGTCGCTTCGTGAAGGCGATGGGCGGCACGATCAGCATCTACGGCCACGACGTGATTCCAGAGGGCTTCGAGATGGTCGGGGACGAGCAGATCGTGGTTTCCACGAGCTTTGGCGTGTTCGACACCAATAAGGTCTACGTCAGCCTCGACCTGGCCGCGAAGTATCGGAGGGTCTACGACCTCCGAATAGGTCATGAGATCCTGCCGCTTTACCCCGATAAGGCCCCTCCCCGCCTGGGTGGCCGGGCCCAGGCCTGGTAATTCCCACCCGTTGGTAGGGCTTGCCAAGCGGGGCGTCCTTCCTTATATCTACCCGCTCTTATGAAGGATACCGCTGGTCACCCGCACTACCGCCCGGCTCGCATCTCGTGTGCGTGCGGGATGGTCCACGAGACGTTCTCCACCCGCGGAGACTTCGGCATCGACATCTGCTCGAACTGCCACCCGTTCTTCACGGGCAAGCAGAAGCTGATGGATACCGCTGGCCGGATCGATCGCTTCAACAAGAAGTACGCGAAGACCCCCGCGAAGTCGTAGAGCGGAGCGGCTCTGGGGCCGCCCATGTTCGATACTCCGAACTTCAAAGAAAAGATGGCGACGCTCGAGCGTCGTCATGAAGAAGTCGGTGCGCTGCTCGGCCAGGCCGAGGTTATCAACAAGCGCGCCGAATTCTTGAAGCTCTCGCGCGAGCACTCCGAGCTCGATCCGCTGATCGCGTGTTGGAAGACGTACGCCAAGCTCGTCCGCGATCTCGCCGCGGCCAAGCAGATGGTCGACGCCGAGACCGATCCGGAATTGCGCGAGATGGCGCGCGACGAAGCGCGTGCTCTCGAAGATCAACGCGTGGTCGCAGAGCAGCAGATCAAGATCTTGCTGCTGCCGAAGGATCCGAGCGACGGCAAGAACGCGATCCTCGAAATTCGTGGAGGCACCGGTGGCGATGAAGCGGCGCTGTTCGCCGGCGACCTCTATCGGATGTACGTCCGCTATGCCGAGCGCCAAGGCTGGAAGCTCGAGACGATGTCGATGTCGGAAGGTTCCTCGGGCGGGATGAAAGAAGTCATCGTGCTCGTCGACGGCAAGGACGTGTTCTCGAAGCTCAAGTTCGAGTCGGGCGTCCATCGCGTGCAGCGCGTGCCGGCGACCGAAGCGCAGGGCCGGATCCACACGTCGGCCGCGACGGTCGCGGTGCTGCCGGAGGCAGAAGAGGTCGACGTCAAGGTCGACGAAAAAGATCTGAAGATCGACACGTATCGCTCGAGCGGCGCCGGCGGCCAGCACGTCAATACGACCGACTCGGCCGTGCGCATCACGCATTTGCCGACCGGCGTGATCGTCGCGTGCCAGGACGAACGGTCGCAGATCAAGAACCGCGCGAAGGCGATGAAGATCCTGCGCTCGCGGATCCTCGAGGCCGAGCGCGAGCGACAAGCCGCCGCGGAGGCCGCATCGCGCAAGTCGCAGGTCGGCTCCGGCGATCGCTCCGAGAAGATCCGCACGTACAACTTCCCGCAAGATCGCGTCACCGATCACCGGATCGGCCTCACGAAGCACAACCTCCCCGCGATCATGGACGGCCAGCTCGACGACATCATCGAAGCGCTGCGCGCCCACGACCAGGCCGAGGCGCTCAAGGCGCAAGCCGGCCTCTAGCGATGCGTGCGCTGCTCGCGGCCGTGCTCGTGGCCGGTTGCACGGGCCGACCGAGCGTCACGTCCTGCGCGGCCGATCTGCAGGGCGTGTGGGTCGGCTCGGCGCGCTGGATGATCCTCGATCAAGGGCCTGCCTCGGTCGAGGTCTATCCGTTGTTCGTCGACGGCGGCTCGTCGCGAGACGTGATCGCCGCGCCGCGCGTGATCGATCTGCATCGCGAGGGCACAGGCCTCGCGGGCACGATCGAGAAACGCTTCATGCACGGCGCCGATGCATGTGATGCCCACGTTCCGGTCCATGTCACCTCCTGCGCCGACGACAGGCTCGAGGTCGTGCTCGCCGAGGTATCGGCCCCGCTGGCGATCACGCCGTGCAGCTGGCCGCCACCCGCACCGCCGCAGGTCGAGCACTGGCACCGCGAATAGTCAGGCGGAGGCGAGCTGGCTCAGCTGCCACGCCTGCAGGTGCAGGCGACGTCGAGCTTCCGCTTGGCTCCTGCGCATGCGGTCCCCCATGCTGACCGACAGCGCGATCAACACGATCACGTAGATCGAGGTCATCGTGATCGCGATCGGTCCACTCCACGACAACCCCGGCGCATGGAGCACCATCCCGCCATTGGTCATGTCCGTCGTCGGTGTGAGCAGACCCGCGGTTTCCGCCGCGAACGGAACGAGCACCGCCGCACAAAACGCGGCGGCCATCACCACGACCGCGCGCGTGCGTTTGTGAAATGGATTGAACGCCTGGATCATCGCGGAGACCGCGGCAACGCCGGGCGCGAGGAAGAACGGCGAAAACAGGCGTGCGACGAGCGCGACCACCATCGCGTTGCTCGCCGCGATCCGCCAGGGCCGCGGAATGGTGCCGCCGCGCGCGCAGCGCCATTGCACGAAGATGTTGTGGAGGATCAGCAACGCGAACGGGATGATGTAAGACGCCGAGGCGAGCATCAGCGCGGGGATCGCCGCGAGAAACCCGATCTGGCCGAAGATCGCGGCTCTCGCGTTCGTGCGAGCGGTTCGCGTCGCGTCCTCGTGGATCAGCAGCTCGACCTCGCGCGGCATCACCCGCGGCGGCTCGATCATCAAGCGACCCACGAGCTCCGCTGCACCCGCCAACGTCGGATCGAGCGCGAGCGCCCGACCGGCCTGTTGGATCGCGGTCGCGCGCGATTCGTCGCCTTCGGCAAAGGCAGCGCGTGCGAGATCGAGGTGCTCCAGCGCGAGCTTCCGGCGCAACGCGAGATCGCGATCGCCATCGAGATAACGCTGGACGTGCTCGCCGAGCTCGCGTGCGGTTGCGATGCGAAGGCGAGGATCATCGTGCGTGGCTCGTTCGCACAGCGCCTTGAGCTCGGGCGGCACATCGCCATCACCGGGGCGCGCGAGCACCTCCGCGAGCACACAGCCGAGCGCGTAGACATCGGCGCGACCGTCGATGGTTCCTTGGCCGAGCAGCTGCTCGGGAGACATGTAGCCCGGCGTGCCGACCGCGGCACCGGCCATCGTCGCGAGCTCGCCGCTCGAGACATCGCCAAACTCGCCGTCCTCCTCGTCGATCACCTTCGCGACGCCCCAATCGAGGACATAGACCTCGCCGAACTCGCCGAGGATCATGTTCGCCGGCTTGATGTCGCGGTGAATCACGCCGCGCGTGTGCGCGAGCTCGATCGCGAGGCAGACATCGGCGACGGCTCTGAGGAGCCGCTGCCGCGGATACTTCGCGTCGAGCTCCTCGGTGTCGAGGATCTTCGCGAGCGTGGTCCCTGCGAGCTTCTTCATCGCGAAGAACGGCAGGCCGTCGTTGTCACGCCCGAGCTCGTAGACCGGCACGATCGCGGGATGATCGAGTCGGCCCTGGACCCGTGCCTCTCGCAAGAATCGCGCGATCGCGCGGTCGTTCGGATCCGGCGCTCGCATGCGCTTGATCGCGACATCGCGTCCGATCTGCTCGTCGCGCGCGTCGAGCACCTCGCCCATCCCACCTTTGCCGATCTGCTCGCCCACTCGGTACCGCGCCGCGGTGATCCGCTTCGTGTGCGTCTGTCGGCCACCAGCCTCGTTGATCGTCGCCTCGTCGTCAGCGCCCATCCGGCGAGCGTAACGCCTACTTCACGAGCTTCTGGAGCTCCTCGCGCATCTTCTTGACCTCGCCGCTGATGTCGCCCTTCTCGAAGCCGCCGCGGATGTAGCGGATGACTCCTTGCGGATCGGCGAGCACGGTCGTCGGCATGTGATCGGCGCCGTACTTCGCGGCGATCGCCGAGTCCGGAGACAGATACACGAGCGTCATGTTCTTGAGCTTGAGCTCTTTGTGAAACTTCTTGCCGGTGTCGGTCTCGGTATCGAGATCGACCGCGACGAACGAGACCTTGCCCTTCCAGTCGGGCGCGAGCGCGTCCCAGGCGGGCAGCTCTTTTTTGCACGGCTTGCACCACGAGGCCCCGAACGTGACCATCGTCCACTTGCCCTTCAGAGCCTTGAGCTTGAACGCCTTGCCGGAGACATCCGTCGCGGTATCGAGCTCGGCCAGGCGATCGCCGACCTTGAGCTCGTCGGCGTGCGCGCGGCTCGCGGTCACCAGCACCACCGCAATCAGCAGGAATCGCATGGCCATGAGACGGCCCGGGCCTGTCATCGATTCACCGCGACTTCTTCGTCGATCCACATCTCGATGTACTTCGGGCTCATAGGTCCGTCGTACTTACGATCATTGAAGAACAGGGTAGGCGTCGAATCCACACCGGCCGCCTCGCCCTGCTTGAGGTCCGACTCGACGTGCGGCAGCGCGGCCGTGTAGTCCGCTTCGAACTTCGTCATGTCGACACCGATCGCCTTGGCGTACTCGCTGACGTGCTCGTGATCGTGGAGCGGCGTCTTGTCGAACAGCATCGCGTGCATCTGTTTGAACTTGCCCTGCTGGCCGGCCGCGATCGCCGCCTGCGCCGCGCTCTTCGAGTCGACGTGCTTCTCGAGCGGGAACTGCATGAAGTACTCGACGACCTTGCCCTGCTCGTCCGCGAGCACCTGATCCATCATCGCCTTGAACAGCTTGCAGTGCGGGCAACCGTAGTCGTAGAACTCGTAGAGGCGGACCTGCGCATCGTCGGCGCCTTCATGCGGCGCCTTCGACGCATCGAGCTTCACCGGCGCATCGCCGGTCGGCTTGTATTTCTTCTCGTAAAACTCGCGGACCTCGGCCTCGGGGATCTCCTCCTCGAGGAGAGACTTCAAGTAGCGAACCGCGAACGGCGCGCGCTTGCAGGCCGTATCGGACGTAAAAGACGTGCGCAGGCTATGCGCCTTGCCGCAGGGCGAAGACAGCGATCCGACGAGCGAATAGAACAGCTCCTGCTTGTCGCTGCCGAGCTTGTCGATCTCGATGCCCGGTAGCGGCGTCTTGTCGACCGGCCCTGTTGGCGCGGCACCAGAGCCCGCGCGATCGAGTGCGGTGATGGCACCGGTGTCGCCCGCCTTCGCTGATTTCTTTTCGCAGGCTCCGCCCATGAGGAGCGGCGCCGCGAAAAGGGCCAGCAACAAATGCCCACGGACCGGGCCCGACGAGACAACGCGCGCCTTTAACACGTAGACGTTGTAGTGCACCAACTCCCGAGAATCAACGGATTCGCTCCGCACCGAGTCATCTTGACGTCACGCGTCATGAAGGGTATCTCTTCACTGAATGACGGCTCATTCAGCCGCAGAACGAGGCTCTGGAGACAAGCGCGAGCGGATCCTGACGGCCGCCGAGCGGATCTTCGCGCGCCACGGATTTTTCGCTGCGAAGGTCTCCGATGTCGCCAAAGAGGCGGGCGTCGCCGACGGCACGATCTATCTCTACTTCAAGAGCAAGGACGACCTGCTGATCTCGTACTTCGAGCGGCGCATGCAGCAGCTCAACGAGACGCTCGCCGCCGCGACCGCTGCCGTGGCTCCTCGCGACCAGCTGCACACGTTCATTCGCACGTACCTCCAGCTCGTCCACGACGAGCCCACGGCTGCCGAGGTCCTCACGATCGAGCTGCGCCAGAGCAGCAAGTTCATGAAGGAGTACGACAACCCCGCGTTCGCTGATTTCCTGCGGCTACTCGGCGGCATCATCGTCGCTGCGCAAGACAAAGGTGAGGTCGACGCTTCGATCCCCGCTCATGTCGCCGCTCGAATGATCTTCGGAGTGCTCGACGAGCTCGCGCTCGCCTGGGTGCTCGCGAAGGCCCCCGTGATCGGTGGCTCGACACCTGGAACCCGCCCGAAGAAGTTCGATATCGTCCGCGCCGCCGACTGGGTCATCACGCTCGTCACGACCGGTCTCCAAAGAAAGTAGGAGTTATGAAGATCCTCGTCCCCGTGAAGCGGGTCCCCGACCCCACGCAGAAGGCAAAGCTCAAAGACGGCCACATCGATCTGACCGGCGCGTCTTGGATCGTCAACACGTTCGACGAGTACGCGATCGAGACCGCGCTGCGGCTGCTCGAGAACGGCGAGACGAACACGCGCACCGGCGGCGAGATCATCGTCGTCTCGATCGGCCCGGAGGACGCGGCGAAAGAGATTCGCACGTGTCTCGCGATGGGCGCCGATCGCGCGATCCACGTCGTCGCCAAAGATGACGAGATCGACTCGCTCGTCGTCGTCAAGGTCCTCGCCGCGATCGTCGCGGCCGAGAAGCCGGATCTCGTGATCCTCGGCAAGCAAGCGGTCGACGGCGACGCCAATCAGGTCGGCCAGATGCTCGCCGGCAAGCTCGGCTGGCCGCAGGCGACGTTCGCTGCCTCGGTCGAGCTGGCTGATAAGTCACTCGTCGTCGGCCGCGAGGTCGACGGCGGTGTCGAGTACAAGCGCGTCCCGATCCCCGCGGTCGTCACGGTCGATCTGCGGATCGTCGGATCGCACGCGGTCAAGAACGGCGTCACGCCGGCAACGTTCTCGTACTCAGGTGAAGGCGCGCGCCTGCCGTCGCTCAAAGGCATCATGGCGGCGAAGAAGAAGCCGATGTCGGTCGCCAAGCTCGCGGACTACGGCGCCGAACCGAAGCCCGTGATCAAGGAGCTGTCGGTGACGCTGCCGCCTCCGCGGCCGCCCGGCCAGATCGTCGCGGATATCCCCACCCTCGTGAAGAAGCTCGCCGACGAAGCCAAGGTGATCTAATGGGTAACGTTCTCGCATTTTCCGAATTCTCCGGTGCCAACCTCAAGTCGAGCGCGCTCTCGAACATCGCGTTCGCACGCGAGGCCGCGAAGGCGCACGGCGGTGAAGTGATCGCGCTGCTCGTCGGCGCCGGCGCACAAGCCGCGAGCGCACACGCGGCGAAGTTCGCGCCGAAAGTCGTCGTCGTCGAAGACGGCAAGCTCGATCACTATCTCGCCGAGACCTACGCGCCGATCGTCGCGCGGCTCGCGAAGGAGCAAGGCGCAACCGTCGTCAGCGCGACCGCGACCTCGGTCGGCAAGGACCTGATGCCGCGCGTCGCGTCGCTGCTCGACGCCGGCATGGCGTCAGACATCGCGAAGGTCGAAGGCAAGAATCAGTTTCGCCGGCCGATCCTCGCCGGCAACGCGTACTCGAACGTCGAGATCGCAACGCCGATCATCATCGTCACGCCACGCCAGTCCGAGTTCGAGGCCGCTGCCGAGCTACCCTCGGCGGGCACGGTCACCACGGCTGCCGCGGGTGACGTCAACGCGCTCGGCGCGAAGTTCGAGAAGCTCGACGCACAGAAGAGCGATCGCCCCGACCTCGGCGACGCGAAGGTTGTCGTCTCCGGCGGCCGCGGCATGAAGACCGGCGAGAACTTCAAGGTCCTCGAGCAGCTCGCGGATCTGCTCGGCGCCGCGATGGGCGCTTCGCGCGCCGCGACCGATGCCGGCATGGTCCCCGCCGACTGGCAGGTCGGCCAGACCGGCAAGATCGTCGCCCCGAACCTCTACTTCGCGGTCGCGATCTCCGGTGCGATCCAGCACCTCGCGGGCATGAAGGGCAGCAAGACGATCGTCGCGATCAACAAGAACAAGGACGAGCCGATCTTCCAGGTCGCCGATTACGGCATCGTGGCGGACTGGGAGAAGGCAGTCCCCGAGCTCATCGCAGAGATCAAGAAGCTCAAAGCGAGCCGGTGATACGATGGCGGCGTGAGCCGTCTCGCGCTCGTCCTCTGTATCCTGAGCGTGGGTTGCGGGCGTATCGGGTTTGATCCGTCGTCGACGGGAGATGGCGGCGCGGTCGATGCGCCCGGCATCTCGCGAGGCTGGAAGAAGGTCGCGCTCTCCCAAGGCTCTGGATGCGCGATCACGGTGAGCGGAGAGCTCTGGTGCTGGGGCATCGGCGAGTACGGACAGCTCGGGATCGGCAGCTCGCCGTACCTCGCGCCCCCAACTCGCGTCGGAACCGACAGCGATTGGACCGACATCGCGATCACGAACTTTCATGCATGTGGGCTACGTGCAGCCGGCGAGCTGTGGTGTTGGGGCACGAACACGACCTTCGCACTCGGCATGGGCCCGGTGAACGAGCTCGTCACCTCGCCGCGCCGGACCGGAGCGGCGACGTGGTCTGCGATCACAGCCTCGCTATCGCGTACGTGCGGTATCCAGCCGGATCAATCGCTGTGGTGCTGGGGATCCGGCGCGCATGGGGCGACCGGACTCGGGGGCGTGACCGATCAACCGGTTCCCGCGAAGGTCGGCGACCCTGTGACCGGTGCACGCTGGATGTCCGTGTCGCTGGGCGGTGACACGGCGTGCGGGATCCTGGTGGGAGGCACGCTGTGGTGTTGGGGCAACAACGGCAACTCGCAGGTCGGCGACAGCACGTTCATGGATCGCACGGTGCCGACCGCGGTCGGCGTGGGCCATGTGTGGGCCAGCGTCTCGACGAGCGGCTTTCATACCTGCGCGGCCGAGACCGACGGGACAACCTGGTGCTGGGGACCCAATCGCAGCGGAGAGCTCGGTACGGATCGCGGCCCGGACACGGCGATTCCGACGATGACAGTTGGAACACAGCGCTTGAGCGGCGTTGCCGTCGGCGTGGCGCACTCGTGCGGGTTCGCGGCGACCGGCGCGCTGTATTGCTGGGGTTCGAATCAGCACGGCGCACTGGGGCTTCCGAGCGCCGACTTCGCGAACGTTCCGGCGCTCGTTCCGATTCGCGCGGCGCAGGTCGCGGCCTCGTCGGAAACCACGTGTGCGATCGATGACCAGGCGCACCTGTATTGCAGCGGCTCGAATAATTACGGGCAAATCGGCTTTCCATTCGGTGAACGCCACGCGCCCGCCCAAGCCGATTCGCGCAGCGACTGGGCGACGATCTATGCGAATCGCACGCACGCGTGTGCGATCACCACCGGCGGGACGATCGAGTGCTGGGGTGAAAACTTTGACGGTCAGGCCGGAGATCAGACCGTCCTCGATCGGCAAACCACGTTCCCATCGCTCTTCGAGATCACGACGGCGTCCGTCGGCTACCAGAGCACGGCCGCGCTGGGGAACATCGGCACGGCGTCGGTGTGGGGCGTGGGAACGGATAATATCACCCATCTCGTCGCCACCCCGATCGCTGTCAACGTCATGGCGATCGCCAGTGGCGACGACTACATGTGCTGGGTCTTGACCGACGGAACGCTGCGGTGCGGTGGCAGCAACGATCACGGGCAACTCGGCGACGGGACGGTGATCGCTAAACCGGCGGTGACGATTCCCGGCAGCTGGACCCGGATCTATGCGGGGGGCCACACGACCTGCGCCATCGGGATGACTGGGCTGTCGTGTTGGGGCACCGGCACGAGCGGCGAGCTCGGTAACAACATGACCGGCACTTTCACGACGCCGCAAGCCGTGGCGGCGCTCTCGGGCGAGGCGCGCGTTGCGATCGGGCAACAGTTCGCCTGCGCGGTTTCCGTGGGCCAGCTCTACTGTTGGGGCCAGGGCACCTTCGGCCAGCTCGGTCAGGGCGTTCCGAACGGCAGCCTCGTGCCGCTGCAAGTTGGAACGCGAACCGATTGGACGAAGGTCGTTGCCGGTGACTATCACGCGTGTGCACTCGCCGCCGACCGCACGCTGTGGTGCTGGGGGCACGGGGATCAAGGCCAGCTCGGCGATCCGCTCCTGCAGCAGCGCAACGTGCCCGTGCAGGTGATGTTCGACGACTGGATCGACGTCGCCGCCGGCGATCACTTCACGTGCGGCATTCGCGCGGATCACACGCGGTGGTGCTTCGGAGCCAATGCGGCGGGCGAGCTCGGCAACGGCGCGTCGTGGCTCACGCACTTCACCGAGATCTATTGATCAGCGCGCGCACATCCATCGGGCGGCGCGCACGTCCGCGGCCTTGAACAGAAGCCTGCACGCCGTGTCGTGTGCATCGTGTGCTTCTTCGCCGCTGCGGATCGCCATCATGACGAGGTACCAGGACCGCCAATCGTCGGGATGAGCCGCCGCCACCGCGCGGGCGGCGCTCGGGGTGATCGACTTCTTCGCCGCGGCGTCGACCAAGTTCGCGAGCAGGTTTCGGCGGCGAGCGCAGTCGCGAGCTCGGCCTCCGCGCCCTCGCGTTTGAACATCATCCGAAGCAGCGCGCGGGCCGCGTAGACATCACCGTCCGCGAGCTTGCGCTCGGTGACAGGCCAATCTTGCAACTTCGCCTTGAAGTGCCAGACCACGTGTCTGCCGTGAGCGAGCCAGCCCGCGAGCTCGTGATCGAGCGCCTCCGGGGTCAGCTCGGGAAACACCTCGCTCCACGCCTTCGCTTGTTCCTGGTCCGGAAGCTCGTCGAGTCGCGCTTCGAGCTTCAGCAGCTCGGCCGGATGCTCGTTCGCAAGAAATGAAAACAACGCCCACGTGGTGGCGTAGAACATCTCGTCCATGCAGATGTTCTCGCGACACGCGAACAGCGCGCGCGCCGATTTCGGGCGGCTGTAGCGCAGGCTCTGGACGACATGATCGAGCGGCTGGCCGACGTCGACGTTTTCGAGCCCTGCATCGAGGCGTACCGTCGCGAAGAAACCTGCGATGCCTTCGGCAAACCACGGCGGCTGATGCCGGATCACGTTGTACGAGATCACGTGCGTCAGCTCGTGCGTGATCACGTGAGCGTCGCTGCCATCGACGTCCGCCGGAAGCAGGATCATCGGACGCCGCGCCGGATTGCCGTCCCCTGACGCGTACGCGATGAATTGTTCCGGTATGTACGCGCCGACTTCTTCGCCATCGCGTAGTGCGATCACGAAGCTCTTGCCGTTCGCCGCGGTGTCGTTCGGAAAGGCGACGCCGAGCACCACTTGGCGCAGGTGCTCGAGTTGCTGGATCAGCTCGCGTCCGTGGGCGTTCGACGTGTCGGTCCACACGACGAAGTGCTCGCTCGTCAGCTCGACCCATGCGGGTCCGCCTTTTCCGGGTACCGCTGGAACTGCGGGCCCATGACACCCCCCGAGCACGAACGCCACACAACAAACTCGGAACATGGCGCGACCATACGCCGGGACCGCAGGCGTCGAACAGGCGTCGCGCGTATCTGGTGCCCGGCGCGCGCATGTCGCATGATTCGTTCTTGCGTAGCGCTCGCCTTCCGCTGCAAGTCGGCCGCGCTGCCATGGCGCAGAGCGCACGAGTCGGCGCCGACGACCTCACGACGAACGATGCCGAGGAGGGGGACGGGCCACCGATCGAGCTGCACATCACGTACGGCTCGGTCCGACGCGGCGTACACCGTCCATGATCATCGCGGTCGTTGCGATGATCGTCGCGCTCGTGATCGCGCTCGCGTGGCGAACGGCCTGGGCGCCCGCGGTCGGTGCGCTCGTCGGGGTGGCGCTCGCGATGGCGGGTGGCGTCGCCGTGTCGATGGATATCGAGGATGCGCTCGCCGATCTGTGGCGGCCGATGGTCAGCATCCTCGCGATGATGACGACGACGTCGTGCGCTGCCGAGCTCGGGATCTTCAGCCGGCTTGCATCGGCGATCGAGCCGCGGACCCGCGGGCCGGTCCGTCATGCGTTTCGGTTCGTGTTCGCGATCGCCGCGCTGACGGCGGCGCTGCTCTCGAATGACGCGGCGATCCTCCTCGTGACGCCCGTCGTGATCGAGCTGCTCCGTACGGTCTATCCGAAACGCAATCCGAAGTTCCTCGTGCCGTTCGCGTTCGCGGCATTCGTTGCCGCGGGTGTCGCGCCGCTGCCGACGGGAAATCCCATGAACCTCGTCGTCAGCATGCGCGCGGGGATCAGCTTCAACACGTACGCGGTGCACATGATCCCGGTCGCGATCGTCGGTTGGATCGTCGCGTATCTGATGCTGTCGTGGATCTATCGCGACGTGCTCGCCGACGAAGCTCCCGCACTCGGTGCCGCGCCGCCGATCGTGCCGCTCGGCGGTCACGCCTTCGTCGTGCTCGCGACCACCGCGGCGAGCATCGTGTCGTATCCGGTGCTCGCGGCGTTGCACGAGCCGATCTGGCCCGTCGCCGCGAGTGCGGCCGCGATCTGCCTCGCGACCGCGCTGCATCGTACGGTGCCGGTACGCAAGATCGCCGCGGGTGTGAGCTGGGAGATCGTGCCGTTCTTGTTCGGTGTGTTCGTGCTCGCGACGGCGCTCGCGCGCGTCGGCGTGACGACCCAGCTCACGACGCTCTACGCGACGACGCCCGCACCGCTACCGACCGTCGCCACGGTCGGTGCGCTCGGCTCTGCGCTGATCGACAACCATCCGATGGCGCTCTTGCACTCGCTCGTGCTCGCGGGTCAGCCCGATCGGCTCGTGTTCGCGGCGCTCGTGGGCGGTGATCTCGGACCGAGGTTGCTTCCGATCGGATCGCTGGCGGGCCTGTTGTGGGCGCACGCGCTCCGGCGTCAGGGCGTCGCGGTGCCGCTCTCGACGTTCGTGCGCGTCGGGTTGATCGTGACGATTCCTTCGCTCGTCGCTTCGATTCTGACGCTCTGGCTGGTGACGTAGCGAGCTATACTCGCAGCGTGCGCGGTGTCGTACTCGGGATCTTGCTGGCGGCGTGTTATGCGCCGGATCCGCAGTCCGGAATCCCGTGCGCACCGGGAAACCTCTGTCCCGAGGGCCAGCGCTGCCGCACCGGCGTCTGTCAGCCCGACGGTACGGTGATCGACGATGCGCAAAAGCTCGCAGATGGCCAGGCCACGCAAGACAGCGGGCTCGCCGATGCCCGTGCAGATGCGACGGCGTGCAGCTTCGCGGGCCTGACGTGCGCGGGATCGATCGGCTCCACGAGGTGCAATTCGCTGTGCTTCGTATTCTGCAGCGACGGGGTCACCGAACCGAGCGCCGAAGCACGCTGCCAGGCATGGGGCGGGCACCTCGCCTCGATCCTGAGCCAAGCCGACGAGGACTGCCTCAACAACGCGCACCCCGATGCCGCGTGGATCGGTCACGTGCAGGCATCCGTTTTGTTATCACCGGCCGCCGGATGGAGCTGGATTGCCGGCCAACCGGTGACCTACACGAACTGGTCGACCGGGCAGCCCGATGACGGCGACGGCATCGAGAACGGTGCCGAGCAGTGCGCTTACAAATCGACGACGAACGTCTGGCTCGACGCGCCCTGCACCACGGTGAACGGATTTGCCTGCCGTTGATTCGCGTTAGGTTGCATACACGCCTTCCGTGCTACAAGAAGGCGAAACCTCCAGGAGGCTCGTCATGGCACTTGCAAACTCCACACGCCCCATCGAAGGCGCAGTCGCCACGCTAGGCGTGAGCGATCGCGTCGCGTTCTTGCGCAAGACGTACGCGCACCTCGGCATCGCGCTCGTGGCATTCGCCGCGATCACGGGCGGCATGATGCGTTACATGACCGAGACCAGCCTAAGCTTCTCGAACTGGGCGTTTACCGGTCGGTGGAACTGGTTCCTCGTCCTGATCCTGTTCATGGTCGTCGGCACGGTCGCGCAGCGTCTCGCGATGTCGCAATCCTCGCGAGGGCTTCAGTACGCGGGCTTGACGATCGCCGTCGTGGCAGAGGCGATCTTGCTGCAACCGATGCTGTGGATCTTGATGGTCCGGTTCGGCAACCCGGAAGCGATGTTTGCGGGTGGCACCACGCATGCGGTGCTGAGCGGCGACGCAGCCAAGATCTTGATGGAAGCCATCGTGATCACGCTCGCGATCTTCACGGGCCTGACGCTGACGGTGTTCCTCACCAAGAAGGACTTCTCCTTCATGCGCGGGGCGCTGTCGATGGGAATGTTCGCCGTCCTCGGTGTGATCCTCGCCTCGATGCTCTTCGGCTTCCATCTCGGCGCGATCTTCAGCGGACTGGTCATCCTCCTGATGGCCGGCTACATCCTGTACCAGACGAGCCTGATCATGAGCTACTTCCCTCCGACGGGGTACGTGGCCGCCGCGTTGATGCTGTTCTCGACGATCGCAACGCTGTTCTGGTACGTCCTGCGACTCCTGATGGAGATGAACCGCCGCTAGCGCTGCCAAATCGACACCTACACACGACGGGGCCGCGATGCGCCCCGTTCGCGTTTTCGGCAGGCTATACTGAGCGAACATGTCCGCCGTTACGGCGCCTGCCCCGCTCTCGACGACCGACATCGGTCTCGTGCGTAAGCTCGAAGATGCGATCGGTACCGTCATCCGCGGCAAGCCCGAAGCGATTCGCGCCGCGATCGTCGCGCTCCTGTCGCGCGGTCACCTCCTGATCGAGGACATCCCCGGGGTCGGCAAGACGACGCTCGCGCGTGCCCTCGCCGCGGCCCTCGGCGGGACGTTCCGCCGGATCCAATTCACGAGCGATCTACTCCCGTCCGATATCGTCGGCGTGTCGGTCTACGACCAGAGCGGCAAGGTCTTCGAGCTCAAGCGCGGACCGATCTTCGCGAACGTCGTGCTCGCGGACGAGATCAACCGCACGACGCCGCGCACGCAATCGGCGCTGCTCGAGGCGATGAGCGAAGGCCAGGTCTCGATCGACGACACGACCCATCCGCTCGATCAGCCGTTCATGGTGATCGCGACGCAGAACCCGGCCGAGCACTACGGTACGTATCCGCTGCCCGAATCGCAGATGGATCGGTTCCTGTTGCGGGTCTCGCTCGGCTATCCCAGCAAGGCGATCGAGCGCGAGCTGCTCCGCGAGCGCGTCGGCTCCGATCCGGTGGCCAAGCTCCAGCCGGTCGTCGATCTCGCGGCCGTGCGCACGCTCCAAGAAGGCGTCGAGTCGATCCGCCTCGATGACGCGCTGCTCGACTACGCGATGACGATCGTCGAAGAGACGCGGCGCCATCCGTCGATCTCGGTCGGCGTCTCGACGCGTGGTGCGCTCGCCTGGTATCGCGCAGCGCAAGCCGCGGCGCTCGCGGCCGGCCGTGACTTCGTGATCCCGGACGACATCAAGTCGCTCGCCGTCGCCGCGCTCGCACATCGTCTCGTCCTCGCGCAAGCGCACGATTCGCTCGGCCGATCGCGCACCGAAGCCGAGCGACTCGTCGGGGAGATCGTCGGGCGCGTGGCGATCCCGACGTGAGCCCGAAGGCCGCGCGGGGCTTCTGGTCGCGCCTCCGGCGCCGGTTTCGTCCGCCGCGCCGGCTGAGCTTCACGCGCGAGGGACGGATCATCGTGATCCTGTCGGTCGGTGTCGGGTTCGCGGCGATCAACACCGGCAACAACCTGCTCTACCTCCTGCTCGGCTGGCTGCTGTCGTTCATCATCGCGAGCGGCATCCTGTCCGAGCAGACCCTGCGCAACTTGCTCGTCGAGCGGAGGCCGCCGCCGAAGGTCTACGCCGGCGAGCCGTTCCTGATGGAAGTCGTGATCAAGAACGGCAAGCCAAAGCGCGCGTCGTACTCGATCGAGGTCGAGGATCTGTTCGGCCGGACCCCGATCGACAAGCGTTGCTACTTCCTGAAGATCCCCGAGGCGAAGAGTCAGCGCACGTCGTATCGCCACACGTTCGTCCGCCGCGGCCTCTACACGATCACCGGCTATCGGCTCGCGACCAAGTTCCCGTTCGCACTGTTTCGCAAGTCGCGCGACGTCGATGCGCCGCTCGAGATGCTCGTCTATCCCGCGCGGGTCGCGGTGCCGCGTCCGCCTTCGCGCGCCGCAACCCGCGGTGATGCGATCGCCGATCGGCTCGGCCGGCGCGGCGAATTCTTCGGCCTGCGCGAGCGACGGATCGGCGACGATCGGCGTGACGTTCACTGGAAGTCCTCGGCGCGGACGGGCCGGTTACTGGTGCGCGAATACGAAGACGAGCTCGCGCGCCGCGTCGTGATCGGCGTCGATAACGCGCTTCCGGATGCGGTGCGCGACTCGGTGACCGACGGTGCGCTGACGCCGGCCCAGCAGGAACAGGTCTCCGCGGTCGAGCGTGCGATCAGCATCGCCGCGAGTCTCGCGAACGCGTACCTCGAGAGTGGCTGGAGCGTCGAGCTCGCTTCGCGCGGTACGCACGTGCCACCGGGTCTAGGCCGGATGCACGAAGCCAAGATCTCTCGCGCGCTCGCGCTGCTGCCGTACGTCTCGGAGACCGTCGCGTTCCAAGCGCTGCCACCGAAAATCGAGAGCGTGCTGATCCAGCCTCGCGGCGTCCCCGCGATCGGCCGTCCTCCCGCGCAGACGGTGATGGAGGCATGAGGTTCGCCGTCGCACACAAGGCGGCGACGTTTCTCGTCGTCGGCTTCGCGTACCTCGCGATGATCGCCGGCGGTGGCGTGTCGCCGATCATCTCGCTCGCCGGCCTCGTCGGTCTCGCGGGATCGTGGTGGTGGGAGCCGCCGCTGATTCGCTACGAGCGATGGTCGTGGGTGTGGACGACCGCTTCGATCTTCGCGCTCGTCTACAGCATCCTCACCGCGTTCCTCACGGGCGATTTTCTCGGCGTCGGCGCGCAGTTCTTGATCTGGCTCGTCGTCGCGAAGGCGTACAACCGGCGCGCCGCGCGCGACTGGCAGCAGATGTATTTGCTCGCGTTCCTGATGCTCGTCGCGGGCTCGGTGCTCAACGCCGATCTGACCTACGGCTTGTGCTTCCTCGGGTTCGTGATCAGCGCGACCTGGGCGCTGACGCTGTTCCACTTGCGCCGCGAGATGGAAGACAACTTGCTGGTCAAGCACGCCGCGGACCGCGCTTCGGAGCGTGTCGAAGTTCGCCGGATCCTCGACTCGAAGCGCATCGTCGGTGCGCGGTTCTTCGCGGGAACCGGCCTGTTGTCGTTCGCCGTGTTCGTCGCGTCGGCGGTCGTGTTTCTCGCGCTGCCTCGCGTCGGGTTCGGATTCTTCCTCAAGAGCCGCGGCGGCTTGACGCTCAGCGGGTTCTCCGACGGCGTGAAGCTCGGAGGTCACGGCGTGATCAAGAACGACGCCACGATCGTGATGCGCGTCGAGATCGATCCGAAGGTGGGCGGCCGCGACCGACCCGAGATCCACTGGCGCGGCGTCGCATTCGATCGGTACTCGCATGGCCAGTGGAGCCGGAGCGAGAGCGCGCCGGATACCAACGAGGTCGTCGACTGGCCCAACGCGGCGATCGAGCGTCACACGCTCGCGTGGCGCGATGCGCCGAACCCCAGCTCCCCCGATGCCTTGCAGCGCACCGGCGTTCGCCAAGACGTCTGGCTCGATCCACTCGACTCGGACGTCTTGTTCGGCGCGAGCAATCCGCGCGTCGTCGAGCTCTCGCAGGTCGTCAGGCAGCGCCCGAAGCGCCGGATGAAGAACGACGAGCTCCGCGTCGAGCACGGCAGCACGATCCACTACACCGTGTGGTCGCAACTCGCCGGACCCACGCCCGACGAGCTTCGCTCGGCCACCGGTCGGCTCCCGGCTTCGTACGCCGTGTATCTGCGGAATCCGCCCGAGATCACGAGCGAGACGCTCCGCCTCGCCCTCGAGATCACCGCGGGTTCGACCAACAACTACGACAAGGCCGTCGCGATCCAGCGCTACCTGACGACGAACCTGACGTACACGCTCGAGCTCGAAGAACCCAAAGGCGAGCCGGTCGACTACTTCCTGTTCCATCGCAAGAAAGGCCACTGCGAGTACTTCGCGTCGGCATTCGCCGTGCTCGCCCGCGCAGCAAAGATCCCGACGCGGCAGGTCAACGGCTTCCTCGGTGGCGAATGGAACGAATACCAAGGCTACGTCGCGGTGCGCGCCGGGGACGCGCACTCGTGGGACGAGGTGTTCTTCCCGGGTGCGGGCTGGGTCACGTTCGACGCGACGCCGAGCGATCACGAGGATGTCCTCGGGCGCGGCGGCTCCGGCTGGCGCGCGAAGATGAGCCGGTTCCTCGATACATTGCGGTTTCAATGGTCGAAGTGGGTCATCGAATACGACCTCGTCGCGCAGCTCTCGCTGTTCAAGAGTGTCGGAGCCGCGCTCAAAGATGCCGCCGGCAGCCTGCGCGACGTGTTCCTCAGCGCCGAGCGCGCGGTCGCCGGTCACTGGCCGATCTCGGTGTTGGTCATCGCGCTGGTCGTGGGCTTCGCGGCGCTCCGCCGACGGCGCCCAGCGGCTATGGCCTCGGGACGCTCGGCACCGCGTGCGCACAAGCGCTCGACCGTCGCGCAGGTCTACGATCAAGTCGCTCGTCAGCTCGCGAAGGCAGGGATCGGGCGCGAAGTCGCCACGACGCCGCGCGAGCTCGCCCAGCGGATGACCCGCGATCGCAAGCCGGCTGCCGCGCAGGTCGGCGAGCTGATCGAGCTGTATTACGCGGCCGAATGGGGTCTGCGACGTGAGGAAACCGCCGAGCGCCGCGCCGCCGAGCTTGCCGTCGAGATCCGGCAGGCCCTCGGGGCCGCGCGTTCATGATGTCGCGGTGACGTGGCGCACGTCGCGATCGTGCCAGATTGGCAGTCAGCTCGACGAAGTTGAAGCGATGATCTGCTCGTGTTATCGACGGTTGTCGTCGGTATCGCGACGGCCTTACCCTTGCAAAGTGCAGCGCCGATGATGCGATCTGTGGTTCCCCGCTTGGTCGGACTGATCCTCTGCGTGGGGACGAGCGTCGTCCATGCCGACACGGGCACGTTGCCCGGCGGCGCCACGCTGACGTTCAACCGCACGTTCATTCACGAGGCCAATCGTCCGGCCACCGACCAGCAGGCTTCGACACCGGACGCGCTGCTCCGGTACTTCAACGCCGCTCATTGCTCGTGCGCTCAACCGTTGGGCGCCGGCGATCGACCGGATTTCTTCGAGAAGACGTTCGGTCAGGAGCTCGTCCTCATGAACTCGACGATGCCGATCAGCCGGCCTCTCGAGTTCTGGGGTGGCGTCGATTGCGACATGGAAGTCGAGCGCAACGTCCGCTGCGCCAAGATCGCGCCCGACCTCCCGATGATCTCGAACATCGCGACCGCGCCTGCGACGGTCGAGGTCAATACGTTTTCTCTGATCAACGCCAAGCCCGGGCAGGTTCCGTGCGATCCGGAGACCGCGCCGGCAAACTCGTTCCTGTGGGCGATGGCCGATACCGACGGCAACTCGTCGATCGACTTCGCGATCTCGAAGTCATTTGTCACCGACATCAAGCCGCCGCCGCTGCCGACGAATTTTCACGCACAGGGCGCAGAGGGCGCGATCGAGATCACGTGGACGGCTCCGTCCGATTCCACGGATATCTTCTACTACCAGGCGCTCTGCACGGATGCGAGCGGCACCGCGCCGGTCACGACGAACCCACAGGCCGCGCAGTACGTGACGCCGAAAACGTTGTGCGGTGCGAACGCGCTCACGCTCACGCCCATCACGATCGATACCGGGACCGGGCCCGATGCCGGCGTGATCGCTGAACCGGAGGCGTTCGCGACGCAAGACCCGACCTTCATCTGCGGCGAGCAGTCCGAGAAGACCGCGACGAACCTCAAGATCAGCGGCCTCGAAAACGGCAAGAGCTACAACGTCGCGCTGCTCGTCATCGATCGTGCGGGCAATGCCGCGGGCGTCTATTTTTCGAACCCGCTGATGCCGAAGCCGGTGACCGACTTCTGGGAAGACCTCCACAACCGTGGCGGCAAGGCCGAGGGTGGCTTCTGCCTGATCGCCGAGAGCTACGGCGACCACAATCCGATCACCGACGCACTGCGCACGTTCCGCGACGAGACGCTCGCCGAGACCGGTTTCGGCCGCTGGCTCACGCATGCGTACTATGCCTCGCTCGGCAAGCTCGGCGTGCTCGTGCACGGACACCTCGCGCTGCGGATCATCGCCGGCGTGCTGCTGCTGCCGCTCGTCGCCGTCGCACTGCTCTGGCACGCGCTCACGCTGCCCGGCTTGCTCGTGCTCGCGTGGCTCGTCTACTTCGCGCGGCGGCACCGCCGGTTCCGGATCGCGGCCACACGGCTTGCCACCGTCGCCGCGGTCGCGTGCGTGATGCTCGCGTCGCACCTCGCGCACGCGCAAGCGCCCTACTGGGAAAATCAGGCCGGCACCGACGAGAGCTCGCCGACCGCCGATCAACCACAGCGCATTAACTGGCATGCCGGGGTTCGCGTCGGACCGTATATCCCAGGCATCGACAAGCAGCTCGGCATGTCGCGTGGTCCTTACCAAGCGATGTTCGGCGAGAGCTCCAACCCGAGCGCCTACGCGATCATGCCGATGCTCGATATCGAGCGCATCGTGTGGCGCGGCTTCGGGCAGCTCGGGTTCGGTGGAAGCATCGGCTACATGGGAAAGAAGGCGCGCCCATTTCTCGAGGGATCGGATCCGAGCGATCCGAATCGCCCGCGCTCGACGGCCGACTGGAACTCGTTCCGGCTGATCCCGCTGTACTTGAACGCGGTGTATCGGTTCAGCTATCTCGACGACGAGTACGGGGTCCCGCTGGTTCCGTACGTGCGCGCGGGGCTCGCTTATGACATCTGGTGGGCCAACCAGCCGAGCGGCGATTTCGCGTCGGTCTGCAAGGGTGGCGTGATGTCGCCGTGCATGCAGAACAAGGCCGCCGGCGCGAGCCTCGGTATCCAAGGCTCGCTCGGCCTGTCGATTCGCGCGGAGCGGATCGATGCAACCGCCACACAATCGATGCACAACAGCGGCATCGAGCACGCGGGGATCTACGCGGAATATCAGCTGTCGAAGATCGACGGGTTCGGGTCTTCGACGAAGCTCTCCGTCGGAGACAACACGTGGTTCGCCGGCGTCGACTTCGAATTCTAGCTCGCGATCCAAGCGCGAATTCGTCGGCGCAGTCCATTGTGCAAGCTTCGTTCAGCACGAAGCTTGCGCTGCTTCGCTCGTAACTTTTTCGTCGCGCGAACAAATTGTTCATCCGAAATCCGGACAACTGCGCTACGACGACGCGCATGACTCGAGCACTTCTTCTTGCCGCAATGTTGTCCGCATGTAGTGCCGCGGGGAACCCCACCACCACGCCCGACGCGACGGATCCGAATCATCACGATGCTGCCGTCGTGAACGTCGACGGCGACATGTCCGGTCACGATGCGTTGACCCCGCTCGACGGGCCTTCGACGACGGCGAAGCCGACGGTCTTCACGATCGTGCTCGAGAACATGGACTACAACGAGATCGTCGGCTCGTCGAACGCGCCGTATCTCAACTCGCTGATCGCGGCGGGTGGCCTCGCGACGAACTACAAAGATACCGGTCATCCTTCGCTGCCGAACTACCTCCACATGATCAGCGGCGCGAATCAGTATCCGGGGTTCATCGACGTCGGCCCGAACTTCATCTGGTTTCCGGCGAACGTCGCGAACCTCGGCACGCAGCTGCAGGCCGCTCACATCAAGTGGCGCTCGTATCAGGAGAGCATGGGCAGCGCGTGCAACCTCAGCGACAACGGGAACTACGCGACGAAGCACGACCCGTTCATCTACTTCCAGGACATGCAGACCGGCACGAACGGCGTGTGCGCGGCGACCAACGTCGACTTCACCAACTTCGCGGCGGACCTCGCGACCAACGACTATCGCTACATGTGGATCACGCCGAACCTGATCCACGACGGCCACGACCCCGCGACCGATCCGGTGGCGGCACTCCACACCGCCGATACCTGGATGTCGACCGTCGTCCCCTCGATCCTTGCCAGCCAGGGTTACACGGCAGGTGGTGTCCTGCTGATCACGTGGGACGAGTCCGAAGGCCGCAACGGCGATGACCCCGACAAGATCCCGATGGTGATCCTGTCACCGAAGCTCAAAGCACACGGCATGACGTCATCGGTCGCCTACACCCACGCGAGCTACCTCGCGACCGTCGAGGATCTGTTGTCGCTGCCCCGCTTGCCGAGCGTCACCGCGACGCCGAGCATGAAGACCGACTTCCTGATGCCGTAACACTCACTCCGGGCAAGGCGCGCCGGCGCCGGACCAGGTCTTCATCGCCGCGGTGACTTGATCGCGTGGAATCGGCACGGGCGTGCGACCCACGCCCGGTGCCCAGCCCCAGCCGACGAGCTCGTCCTTGGCGACGTGCTCGATCAGCGCGGGGATGTCGCGGCCTTTCGTCTGTGCGGGATCTTTGAGCTGTTCGCACAGCTGACGCGGCGAGCGTCCCTCGAACACCATCGGCATGTCGGCGGGAGGCAACTTCCAGTTCGGCGCGCCCGGCGGCTGCCCCGGTCGCGTTCCGTTCTTGTCGCGATGACACGTCGCGCACGCGACGCCGTTGCGCTCGGAGCGGCGCGTGATGTTCATCGCGTGAGGCCGGCCGTCGTCGAATTGCAGCGGTGCCTCGCCGGCGGGATGACAGTTGCGGCAGCGCGGCGACTGCAGCACGCGATAGAGCGTCATGAACCCTGCCTTGCCCGCGGCTTCACGATCATCATCGGCATTTGCACGCGCGAGCACGATGCACAGCGCAACGACGACGACGACCGCGAGCCGCCTCATGACTTCGCCGCCTTGGAGCGCGCCTCGGCGAGCGCGAGCTCGACCGGCAACTTGCGGATCCGGATGCCGGTCGCCGCGAAGATCGCACCGCACAGCGCGGGCGCGACCGGCGGAACACCCGGCTCACCGATGCCGGTGGGTGATGCGGTGCTCGGAACGATGTGCGTCTCGATCACCGGGCACTCGAACATCCGCAGCGACTTGTACGTGTTGAAGTTCGACTCGCGCACGCGGCCACGATCGAACGTGACTTGCTGCTTGAGCGCGGCCGATAGGCCAAAGATCACCGCGCTCTCGGCCTGCGCCGCGACGAGCTGCGGGTTGACCACCCGCCCGCAGTCGAACGCGACGACCGCGCGATGAACCTTCGCCCGCGCGCCGGAGGCCGAGGCCTCGATCACGATCGCGCAGAAGCTGTGAAACGATTCGTGCACCGCGATGCCGCGTCCGACACCGGTGGGTAGCGACGCGCCCCAACCCGCCTGTTCGGCGGCGAGATCGAGGACCGCGCGGTGGCGCGGATGGTTCGCGAGGAGTGCATGCCGCGCGTGGTACGCGTCGAGGCCCGCGGCGTGGATCAGCTCGTCGAGAAAGCTCTCGGTGACAAACCCGTTGTGTGAATGTCCGACGGAGCGCCAGAAGCCAACGGGAATGCCGGTCTCGACCGGTGTGTACTCGACGCGAAGATTCGGGATCGCGTACGGGAGCTCCGCGGCACCCTCGAACGCGGTCTTGTCTGGAAGGAGGCCGCGAGCGGCGAGTCGCGGAACCGCGGTCGACATCACACGACGCAGCGCGCGGGGTGCCGCATTCGGGACGAGCGCGCCGGCGAAGTCGCCGACCTCCGCTGCGAAGATCGATTGCGACACGAGCCGGTGATGCCACGCGGTGATCGTCTTGCCATCGACTGCGCCTCGCATGCGCGAGACCGCCATCGGCCGGTACCAGTCGTTCTCCATGTCGTCCTCGCGCGAGAACACGACCTTGACGGGACGGCCTGCGCGCTGCGCGACCACCGCGGCCTCGACGGCATAGTCGACGAGCCCGCGCCGCCCGAAGCCGCCGCCGATCAGCGTCGTGTGGATCGCGACATCGTCGAGATCGAAGCCGATCGCGTCGGCGACCCGCCACCGCGCGATACCCGGCGCCTGCGTCGGCGCCCACACTTCGCAACGGCCGTCGTGAAGCCATGCGGTCGCGTTCTGCGGCTCCATCGTCGCATGCGAAAGGTACGGCAGCTCGTAGATCGCTTCGACGATCTTGCCGCTACCGAGCCTCCCCTCCGCGTCACCGTCATTGCGCGGTGTCTCGAGCCCGCGCTGCTCGGTCATCTTGCGGTAGCTCGCGAACAACTGTTCGCTGTCGACGGTCGCGCCGCCGGTCCACTCCGCGCGGACGAGATCCGCCCCGGTGCGCGCTTCCCAGTAGCCGCTGCCGAGCACCGCGACGACCTCGCCGATCCGGAACACGTCAACGACCCCGCGCTTCGCGAGCGCCGCCTTGATGTCGAGCGACACCAGGCTCGCACCTCGTACCGGCGGGCGCACGAGCACCGCGGTCACCATGCCGGGCAGCTGGATGTCGATCCCGTAACGGCCGCTGCCATCGACCTTCGGTCGCACGTCGAGCCGGTCGATCGACTTGCCGATCAGCGTGAAGTGTTTCGGGTCCTTGAGGCGGACCACCGGCACGTCCTGCTTGGCGGCATCGCCGACGAGCTCGCCGTAGGTCGCGCTGCGCTGCGTGCGCGCGTGCGTGATCCGGCCGGTCTTCGCGACGCACTCGCGAATCGGCACACTCCACCGAGCCGCGGCGCCCGCGCGGAGCATCTCGCGAGCGACCGCACCGGCCTCGCGCAGCGGCTGCCAGGAGGCGGCGGTGCTCGTCGAGCCACCGGTGATCTGGATATTGATCTGCTTGTCGGGGTTGTCGTACGCGCGACGGGCTTCGGCGTATTCGATCTCGAGCGTCTCCGGCGCGACCTCGAGCTCCTCGGCGACAAGCTGCGCGTGGGAGGTCGTCGTGCCCTGCCCCATCTCGACGCGATCGAGCGTGAAGATGATCGTGTTGTCCGGAAGGATCCGGATCCACGCGTTCGGCTGAAATTCGCCGGTGTGCTTGTGATGACGAAAGATCCCGCCTCCGGCCGGGCCGAACGCACAACCCGCATCGAAGCCGAGCACGAAGGCACCGGCGACGCTCCCCCGCAGGAACGTCCGCCGGTTCACTTGCGCACCATCGCCGCCGCGCGATGCACGGCCCTCCGGATCCGCGGATAGGTCCCGCAGCGACACAGGTTCGCAGACAGCGCGCTGTCGATATCCTCGTCGGTGGGCGCGGGATTGGCCGCGAGCAACGCGACGGTGCTCATGATCTGGCCGGCCTGGCAGTATCCGCATTGCGGGACGTTTTCTTCGATCCACGCGGTCTGCACGGCGTGAAACGTCTCGGGCGAGCCGATCCCTTCGATCGTCGTCACCGACTTGCCCGCGATCTCGCCGACGGGCATCACGCACGAGCGTTTCGCCTGACCGTCGACGTGCACCGTGCATGCACCGCATTGCGCGACACCGCAGCCGAACTTGGTGCCGGTCAGGTGCAGATCATCGCGCAACACCCAGAGGAGCGGCTTGTCATCGTCTGCGTCGACTTCGACGCTTCTGCCATTGACGACGAGCTTCACCACAGCGCGAAGCTCAGCGCGAGCTGCGCGCGAACGCCGCCGAGCTTGCTCGGATCCGAGAAGGGTAGGATCCCATCGACCTCGAGATCGATGATCGCCGATCGCACGTGGAGCACGTAGACCCCGAAGCCACCGTCGACGAAGGCGCGCGAGCCCGTCGCTCGCGTCCACAGTCCTCCGACGTCGCCGTTGAAATACGGAATCAGCCACCTTCGCGAAGCGTTGCGTTCGAGCGAGACCTGGACGCCGCCGCGATACATCGCCATCGTGCCCGGATCCATCAGCGCCGATCCCGACGATTTCAACACGCCGATATCGAACCGCAGGCGACCCTGACTCGGGCCGAACGCCTGCGAGTTATCGGACCAGGCGAGGAGCGTCGCCTCGAAGCCGCCGCCGTACCACGGACCGGACGCATCGTTCGGCGCGTACATGACGCCGAAGGCGGTCGGCAGAAACAGCGCGGTCCACGGCCGACAGACCGTGTCGTCCGGCGTCGTCGGGCATTCAGCTCGCGCGGACGGTGCGTGCACGAGGCCGGCGAGGAGCACGGATCGCAGGAGCCATCGAGTCACCGCGCGCATCGTAGCCCGGGGCATCGGACTCGGGCTCCCGTGGGCCGACGTTTTCCGCGCGGGGGCCGCGCCAGCCGCTAGCGTGCGCGGCCGGGCAGAAGTCCGGGCTGTCTTTAGATCTTCGGACCCGCGGCGCGAATTTCTGCGGAGGCCTGAGCCTCGTACTTCTTGAAGTTCTCGCGGAACAGCGCCGCGACCTTCTTTGCTTTCTCGTCGTACGCGGCCTTATCGGTCCACGTATTGCGCGGCATCAGCATCTCGGAAGGAACTTCCGGGCAGCTCGTCGGCACGCTGAAGCCGAACACGGGGTCTTCCTGGGTCTGCGCGGTCGCGAGCGCACCCGAGTGGATCGCGTCGATGATCGCGCGCGTGTACTTGAGCTTGATCCGGGAGCCGACTCCGTACGCACCGCCCGACCAGCCGGTGTTGACGAGCCAGGTCTGCGCCCCGTGCTTGCGCAGCTTCTCGGCGAGCAGCTCGGCGTACTTCGTCGGATGCCAGACGAGGAACGGCCCGCCGAAACACGCGGAGAACGTCGGCTCTGGATCTTTGACACCGACCTCGGTACCCGCGACCTTCGCCGTGTAGCCCGAGATGTAGTGATACATCGCTTGGTGAGGCGTCAGCTTCGACACCGGAGGCAGCACGCCGAAGGCATCCGCCGTCAGGAAGATGACGTTCTTCGGATGGCCGGTGATCGCGGGCAGCTTCGCGTTCGGGATCGTGTCGAGAATATAGCTACCGCGCGTGTTCTCGGTGATCGACGTGTCGTCGTAGTCAACGAGACGCGTGAACGGATCGAACTTGACGTTCTCGAGCACCGAGCCGAACGCGAGCGAGTTCCAGATGTCCGGTTCCTGCTCTTTCGAGAGCTTGATGACCTTGGCGTAGCAGCCGCCTTCGATGTTGAAGACGCCCTGATCGCTCCAGCAATGCTCGTCGTCGCCGATCAGGAGGCGCTTCGGATCGGCCGACAGCGTCGTCTTGCCCGTGCCCGATAGGCCGAACAGGATCGAGGTGTCCGCGCCGTCGCGCGCCTGCGTTGCCGAGCAGTGCATCGATAGCACGCCCTTCTTCGGCATCAGGTAGTTCATGATCGTGAACACGCCCTTCTTCATCTCGCCGGCGTACTCGGATCCGAGGATCACGAACTCGCGGCGACCGAAGGACAGGTCGATCGACGTGGGCGACGTCATACCGGCCGTGTGGCGGTTCGCCGGGAACCCGCCGGCGTTGAAGATCACGTAGTCGGGCTCGCCGAAGTTATCGAGCTCCGACAGGGTCGGACGGATCAGCATGTTGTGCATGAACAACGCGTGATAGGCGCGCGCACAGACCACGCGAATCTTGAGCCGGTACTTGGTGTCCCAACCGGCGAAGCCATCGACGACATAGAGCCGTTCGCGGGTGTTCAAGTAGTCGATCGCGCGCTCGCGATTGATCACGAAGCTGTGCGGATCGAGCTTGATGTTGACGCTGCCCCACCAAACCTCGTCGCGAACCTCGGGCTCGTCGACCACTCGCTTGTCGGTCGGGCTGCGCCCCGTCTTCTTGCCGGAGTACGCGATCAGGGCGCCCGTGGACGAGATGGCGGAGCCGCTCTCGAACTTCAGCGCCGCTTCATAGAGGTAGGCCGGGTTGGCGTTCCGATGGATCTCGGCGACGGCGATTCCTTGTTTATCGAGCGAAAAGGCCATGGCGCGTTATACCAAGAATCAGGGATTCGCGGTCCCCGCGGAGGGCGCCGTACAGAACCGCCAATCGGCACTTGCGCTGTCGGTGTCTTGGCCGTTAGGCGACCTACACAGAGAACCATCCGCTGTATTGGAATCGGCGATATTCGCGGGAAGCATGGTGCCCTCGACGAGCGACACCGGATTTGCAAAGCCCGGGAGCGCTGCCATCGTGATCCCGCCCTCATAGCTGAAGGCATCGATGAGGGTCGGCGTCGCGGTATCGATCAACGCGATGCCATCGGGCGGTCCGTTCTGGATCGCGTTCGTGGTCCAACCCGGATCGATCTTCTTCGCGGGCAGGTTGACGGTGACCATCGCCCCGGCGATCACGAGGTACTGGTGACTCGCGAGGGTCATGGCCGGACCGAGATCGATCGTCGCATATGCGGTGTTGTCGGCACCGTTGATCAGCACGAGCGCCTTGTTCACGAGGCTCACGGTCGAGGCGGAGGGGTTGTAGATCTCCACGAACTCCGCCCCGTCCGTCATGACCTGATCGTAGTCGACCTCGTTGATCACGAGATGATTTGCGCCCGTGGACACGGTGATCATCGAGGTGCTCGTACTGGCACCGAACGTCGCGGTCAGCGTCGCCGTGCCACTCGTCGCGACGTCGACGTACGTGAACGTCGTGCTGATCTGGCCCGCGGCGATCGAGACGCTCCCCGGGAAGGTGCCGGCTCCCGTCGGATTGACTGCGAGTGTCACGGTCGCAGGCGTCAGCGCGGGCACATCGAGCGACACCGTGAACAGCTTCGTTCCCCCCGGATCGATCGCGGTCGTCGATGGAGACAGCGTCACCGTCGCGGGCGCCTCGGTCAGGCCGAGCACGCGGACGTGAGCGGTCTGCATCTGGAGGCCGAGGATCGCGGTCACCATGACATCGGGGTTCTGCATCAGGGCCGTGACCGGCACGGTGACCGTCGTCGACCCGCTCGGCACGGTCACGGTCGCGGGAACCGTCAACGCGTTGGTGTTTCCGGACATCAACATGACCGACGTCGCGCCTTGGGCCGGGCCCGTGAGCGTCACGGTGAGCGCGTTCGGGAACGTATTGCCGGCCATCCCGACGCGCGCGAATGTTGGCGATGGACCGAGCGAGGCGAGACCCGGCGGCCCCGAGACGAAATCTGCCGAGCTTCGCGGATGGAGCTTCGAGGCACCGACGCCGCCGCCCGCGGACTTGAGCCCGAGGATGCCGGTGGCGGCCGTGAAGTTCTGACCGATCGTGCTTGGCTGCGCGTACAGGAGATCGTCGACGATCAGGCTGGTGTTGCCGGCGTCCGTCAGCGTGAACTCGCCGAACATCACGTTCTGCGCGGTGACGGTCGCGGCGCCGAGCGAAACGATCACGCCTTCGAGCGTGAGCGCGCGCGAGCCGCCGGTCGCCACCTCGGCGTACGTCGCGGAGATCGCTGCCGGGGCCGCTTCGGGGCCCACCGCGTCGACGGTGACGAGCGTGACGTTCGCCAGCTCGATCTCGCCGACGAAGCTGTCGATCGTGCCGTCGATCGAGACGCGCGCACCGACGGTCGCCTTCGGCAGCTCGGTCGAGGTCGTGCCGGTGAACACGAACAGACCGGAGTTATCCGGGCTCGTGTACTCGGCATCGCCGATCTTGACCTGCACGAAGAAGCCGTTCGTTCCGTGACCCGTGACCAGCGCGTGCGACACGTGAACCGCCGAGCCGACCATCGCCTGTCCCGTCTTGATCTCGTAGATCGTCGCCGGGCAGCCGGCGGCGCCTGGATTGGCCTTGGTCGGGCACGCGTCGCAGAGATCGCCCTTGCCGTCCATGTCGGCGTCGGCTTGATCCGCGTTCGCGAGATCGGGGCAGTTGTCCGCGGTGTTCTGGATGCCGTCGTGATCGCGATCGTTCGGATCGACGACGCCGCAGGTCGTCGTGTTCGCATCGAGTGGACACGGGTCGCACGCGTCGCCAACGCCGTCGTTGTCGGCGTCGCCCTCTTTGTTGGCGTCGAGCGGACGGATCGGATCGAACACGTTCGGGCACTTGTCCTGCGTGTCGTCGATGCCGTCGCCGTCGCTGTCGGTCGCGGACGCGACGCCCGTGTAGATCGACGAGCCGGCCACCGAGGCCGGACGCTTCGGCACGCACGAGGGCTCGTTCATCGGCTGCCCGCACGCGAACGCGGGGTAGATCGAAGCGCCCGCGGCGGTCTGCAGCGCCGCGTAGGTCTTGCCGACCTCGCCCATCAGGCACACGCGCTTGCCGGTGCCGCACACGTCGACCGTGTCGCAGGTCGTCGCGAGCGCGTTGACGACCGCGTCGTCGCCGTACAGGACCTTGCCACCACGCATGACGAGCGCGACGTCTTCAGGCTTCGCATCGATCACCGCGCGGAACGACGCGCCGTGCGCGTTGAAGATCGCGATGTCGGCATAACGGCCGGCGGCGAGGAGGCCGAGCGAGTCGTCGGTCTTCGTCACGGTGGCCGCGTTTGACGTCACCATCTGCCACAGCGCTTCGTCGGAGAAGAACGAGGCCAGGTAGCTCTTGTTGTAACCGTCGGCGCACTTGAGCTCGCGGAGCAGGTTCATCGAGCCCGTCGGCATCCAGTCGGTGCCGAGCGCGATGTTGACGCCGAGACGCGCCGCGGTCGTGACGCGCGCGGTGTCGCCGTACAGCGTGATGTTCGAGCGCGGCGACCAGATCAGGCCCGTGCCCGCTTGAGACATCGCGCCGTAGTCGGCAGGGGTGAGGCCGATGCCGTGGATCATCGACGTCTTCGCGATCACCAGGTTGTCGGAGACTCCCGGCGCCATCGCGTCGTACGTCGTCGAGCTCTCGCACAGGAACTCGTTACGCGCGGTCGCGTCGATGCCTTCGGACGTGTGCGGTTCGTACGCATCGATGCCCGCGAGCGACGCCGCGGTCGTCGCGGTTCCACCGTAATCGCAATCGCCCGTGCGCCGCGTGCCGCCGGAATCGCTGAGCGGGAACGTATCGAAGTTGACCGCCTTCTTCTGGAGACCTTCCATGTTCGGAGCCTGGTCGAGGTTACGCAGCAGGCCCGCTTGGCCACCGGAACCGACGATCGAGGTCGCGCCGCCCATCAGGAACCGCAGCTCGCCCCACCGGATCTGATCGGCGCTCGCGCCGCCCGACGACGAAATCTTGGCGTGACCGTCGAGGCCTTTGCGCCACTGCTGGCGGTCTTCGTAGCGCTCGCCCGTATCGGTGTACGGCGCGTTCTGCGTGAACGTGATGTGATCGTGCGTGTTGATGAGGCCCGGCGAGATCGCGCCGTCGGGACAGGTGATGATGGTCTCGCCACCCTGCGCGCAGTTGCAGCCGACGCAGGACACGTGGCCGGTATCGTCGACGGCAACTTGACCGCCGCGATACACGGTCGAAGGCGTCAGCACCGTGCCTTTGATCAGCTTCGTCGTACCGCCGGCGGTGACGTCGCACGTCCCCGATGCGAGCGGCGCGAGCGTCTCGCAGACGACCTCGGTCGTCATCGGAGGTCCGTCGACACCTGCATCGATCGGGTTCTTCGAGTCACCTCCGCAGGCGACGATCACGGAAAGGCAGAGGACGACGACTAGGCGGCGCATGAGGTCGCGCACCCTATCACCGCGAGGCGATTCGCCCTACCAGAAAACGGCAGCCGGATCGGCGGAGATCAGTCTGCGACGTCTGTCACATGAGCGGCGGCAACTTGCGACGCGCTCGTCACGGGAAGGTTGACCGAAAGCGGCGGCGCCGATGCAGGTGCAACCTCGAGTTGGCGCACCGGTAGGTGGCGCGCTTTCGCCCGCTTCACGGTCTCGCTCGCGGTGACGAGCACGAGGCCGATCGCGGCGTAGACGATCAGCGTCACGCGGCGAGCCAGCACGAGTGTCACGCCTCGCGCCGGGTTGTAGCCGAGCGCGCGGAACAGCGCGTAGTTGCCGCCCTCGGAGATGCCGAGGCCCATGGGCACGAGGCTCGAGAGGAGATAGATCGCGAAGCCGCCGACCGTATACGCCGCGACAAACCCGAGAGTGATCGGCTCGCCGACGGCGTGGAGGATCAGCAGCGACAGGGTCATCGAGGTCCCGCGCGACAGCACGACCGCGGCGATCCCGAGCCAGCGATCGCGGGCACGTGCGCCCGTCGATACGTGCATGTTGTCATCGACCGCGGCGAGCCCACCCCGCCAGCTCTCGTAGCGCTCCTGCGACAGCAGATAACGCGATGGGTTCTCGAGGTTCCACAGCCTGCGCCTGACCAGCGCGAGCCCCGGTACCGGGATGCGCTTGGCGATCCGCGCGAGGGTCGCGAGCACACCATGTCGAACCAGCGCGTTGAGCGCGATCGCGAGCAGGAAACACGCGAGCCCGACCGCCAACATCAGCCAACGCAGCGACGTCGGCATCGGCACGAGCAACGCCATGAACGGCGCCGCGACGGCCACGGTAGCGAGCTCGACCGTGAAGCTGACGATGTTGTAGAACAGGATCGTCGACACGGCGCGTGACTGGCTGACGTAGTCCGTCAGCACCGAGACCTTGACCGCCTCGCCGAGGTTGCCGCCCGGAGTCACCGCATTGACGGCGCGGCCCGCGAGCTGGGATAGCAGCGTCGCGCGAAACCGCACCTTCGAGTGCTCGGGTGACAAGAACGCGCGGATCGCGACGGCGTCGAGCGAGGTGATCGTGACCTCGAGCACGAGCACCGCGATCCACCACCAACCGATCATGCGGAAATACTTGGCCAACGCGCGAAGCCCGAGGTCGCGGATCGTGAAGATCAGCGCGACGATGGCGATTCCCAGAGAAATTCTGGTTACCCACCGAGCCCACGTAGGCCGACCGCTCATGCGCATCGAGCTATAGCAAGTCTCGCACCCCGGGCCGAGGGGTTTCGTTCGACTTCCGGGGCGGTCGTTCAGTCCAGCGGTTGGTCAAGGCTCTCGGCGACGAAGCCCATGACCTCTTGCAACATCTGGCCGAAGTCGTCGTAGAACTGCTGGTCCAGCGCGTTGTCGCGCGCGTCGAACATCAGGATCGGGTTCTCGCCCGCTGCGTTCTCGCGGCTGACATCGAGGCAAAACCATTCCTGGAATTGCGCCCCCATGCCAACGACCACGAGGTGCTCGCCAAGCTTGCGTTCTTCACGTGCACGAAGTGTGCGGCCGACTACATCGTCTTCGGTGGCCGCGGTGACCCCGATGAACTCGTGAACGATCCCCAAGTGAGTCGGCAACGTGATGCCGCCGAACGTCCGGAGAAAGTTCCGGTACGAAGGCGGAAAGATGCAGCCGAGTTTTTCCTCGGCGGCCACGATCGCCGACTCGGCAACGGGTCCCGCGATTCGCACGGGGTTGTCCTGCCGCTGCAGTTGTTTGCGAATGCGTTCGACAAGCTCGACCGTTCCGGACGTCATCATGCGTTCGCCCATTATGCACGGACCGATCGAGAAACCATCCGATCAATTCACCGATGAATTCGTATGACGTCGATGCGATCGAACGCCGCATCTCGCCGTTGACAAATCGCGCGCGAGTCGTCCAACGCGGTTACGACGGCCGAGCCAGCGCTGCAGGAAAAGTCAAGGCATCGACGACCGCGAGCTCCATGTCGGTGTCGGTGATTTGAAAAGCGGCTTGCATGACGCCCATGAACGGGATCACGCGCCAGCTCGCCACGGTCGCCGGCAATTCTGCGACGAGCGTGTAGACCACCATCCAATAGCGATCGACGGGATCCGGCAGCGATTGCGCGACGCGCGCGAGCTCGGTGAACACCTGCGCATCCGGGCCGCGAGGCTTGCGGAACGCGCGGTAGAGCTCGGAGTCGAGCTCGTCCTTGGTCAGCGCGAGATCGGGAATCGCCGCGAAGAAGTCGCGGATCTTGAAGCGCTGGTCGTCGTTGGCCATCGCACGCGCGAGCGCGCGAAGCGCGAAGACTTCGGTCGCGACGGGGATCATGCCTTTGATGCGCAGGTAGCGATCGTCCAGGAACGCCGGAAGCTGGTGCTGCTGGGCCGCATACACCGCTTGCTCCGCTTCGACCGGTGAGATGCGCAGCGCGATCCGCAGCGCTTCGAGAAAGCTCAGCTCGCCATCGACGAGGTGCTGATCGGCGACCGCGACCTCGGCCGCCATCCCGAACGCGGCGAGGCGATGGATGCGCGCCGGAAGCCCCTTGGCAATCGCGGGCGCGCGAACGACCGAATTGCCGGCGTAACGAATCGCATCACTCGATAAGTCGATCAGCGTGCTGGCTGCGGTCGCGCCGAGGCCCTGGAACAGCGGGTGCTCGGTGATCTGTTTGTGCATCGCCGCTGTCTCGCGCGCATCCACCACTCCGTCGGCGTGCATCGCGCAGATCATCGCTTCGATCAAAAACCTGCGTGGATCGTTAGGCCGTAGCCCGCCGCCCAACAGGTTCGTGACACTTCTATCCATGCCGACAGTCTACAACGGCGCCACCTCAAGACTTGCTTGTGGAGGCCGCCCGTCGGGTTATCATTATTGTATGGGTCGGGTGCTGCTCGCTGGCGCGATGGTCATTGCCAGTATTGGCGTGGCCGCCGCCGGACCCACGCGCAAGGTCAGGATCGAGACCGACCCTCCCGGAGCGACCGTGTACCTGAACGATCCGGAGTCCGGCGCCGTGTGTGACGCGACGCCGTGCACGATCGACGCGCCGATCGGCGTCACGCCGATCATCGTCCAGCTCAAGAACTATGGACCGATCGTCGATCAGATCGATGTTCCGAAGCGCGGCCCAGCGCCGACCGTGAAGTTCACGCTGTCGATGGCACTCGCGACGCTCGTGTTCGAAGCGCCGGCCGCCAAAGGCGCGAGTATTCGCGTCGACGAGGAGGACAAGGGCAAGGTCCCGGCGCGCATCGAGGTGTCCGGAAATGATGCGCACCACGTCGTCGTCACGATGGGCGGCAAGACGCTCTACGACGACTACGTCAACGTCGGCGTCGGCGAGGAGCTCGCGATCGCGACGAAGCCGGGCGGAGCTGTGGTCGCCACGAAGGATCCCGATCCGGTTGTCACGGATGATCCGGGTGGTGGCGGGGGTAGCGACGACGGCGTCGAAAAACAGGCAGTACCTGAGGCGCCGCGCAACCGTTTCATCAATCTCGCGGCGGTGATCGACATCGGGTTCCGCAACTTCACCTACGACAAAGGCGCGAATCCGACGACCAACGTCCGCGACGAATCCGAGGTGGGTCAGCTCATGGGCGGGCTCGAGCTCGAGCTGTGGCCGCTCGCGAACGCAGGACACCTCCGCGGCCTCTCGGTGTTCGCGCGTTACGAGCACGGCGTGACCGCACAGCCGGTGATGAATGCAAATGGCCTCAAGACCATGTGGGATACGCTCGAGGCGACGGTCCGGCATCGCTGGAATGCCGGCGACACGCTCGCGTTCGATGCCGGCGCGGGCTTCGTGCGCGACTCGTACGGCTTTAGCGGCGACGCGGCGGCGGTCGCGCTGACACCGGATGCGACCTACAACTCGATCCGGATCGGCGGTCGCGTCGCGCTGCGCGCCGGCGGCTTCGAGCCGTATCTCGCCGCCGAGAATCGGATCGTGCTCTCCGGAGGTACGCTGTCGTCGCGGTTCAGGAGTCCAAGCGCGAGCGGATACCGCGCGGCGATCGGAGTCGCAGCAAATCACGGAGCGCTGACGGCGAAGCTCGAGGCGTCGCTGATTCGCTACAGCTGGCAGTTCAGTCCCGAGGTGACGGACACGTACCGCGCCGACGGCGCCACGGACGCCGTCGAGGTGATCACCGCGTCGGTCGGCTTCGTTCGCTGAGCGTCACCACACCGCGCAGGTCTTCGCCGGACGCATCGGGGTCCCTTCGGCACAATTGAAGGCGCGCGCGAATTCCGGAAAGTTACGCAGCGCGCCGTACACGCGGAACTTCGGCGGGGAATACGGATCGACCGCGAGTCGTCGCTTGACCTCGTCGGGGCGATCCATCGCGCACCAGGCTTGTCCCATCCCGAGGAAGAACTGCTGATTTTCGGAGAAGCCGTCCGCCACGTAGACCTTCGTCGCGTCCTTGCGCAGCGACCGATACGCGTTGAAGGCCATCTTGACGCCTCCGAGATCCGCGATGTTCTCACCAAGCGTCAGGCGGCCGTTGATGAACAGGCCCTTGCTCGCTTCGAAGCTCGAGTACTGATCCGCGACGCACGTGCCCTTCGCGTCGAACTTGTCCTTGTCGGCCTTTTGCCACCAGTTCTTGAGGTTGCCGTCCGCGTCGAACTGCGCGCCTTGATCGTCGAACCCGTGGGTCAGCTCGTGACCGATCACCACGCCGATACCGCCGAGATTGGCCGCGACCGACCGATCGGGCCCGAAGAACGGCGGCTGGAGAATGCCCGCTGGAAGCGCCGTGTTGTTCGCAATGGCCCGGTAGTACGCATCGACTTGATACGTCTCCATCTGCAATTCGGCGCGGTCGACGGGCTTACCCGACTTGGCGAGCAGACGATGCATCTCGTACGCGGACGCACGTAGCTGATTTCCGGCGAAGTCGTCGCGCTTGACGTCGAAGTCGTAGGTCCGCCACTTGTCCGGAAATCCGATCATCCGCACGATCTTCGCGAGCTTCGCCTGGGCTACGGGGCGCGTCGCATCCGTCATCCAGTCGAGATGGCCGAGCTCTTCCGCCATCACCGCGACGAGCGCGTCGACGAGCGTGACGGCGTTCTGCCTCGCGGCCGCCGGGAAATACTTGGTGACGTATTGCAGGCCGAGGAGCTCGCCGAGCCCGGTCTGCGTCGCGTCGATGCAGCGCTTGTAGCGATCCTTGGGCTTTTGCACGCCCGTCAGCAGCTTCTGCAGGGCGAATGATTCGTCATCGAACGCCTTGGGGAGCGCGAACGAGGCCTGCTCGACGATGTGATACGTGAAGTAATTCGCCCACTGGGCCGGCTTGAACTTCGCCCGCAACGTATCGAGGGCGGCGAACAATTTCGGCGTGCCCAGGATGACCTTCTGACTCGGCGTGACGTCGAGTGCCTTCCAGTACGCCGCCCAGTCGACCGACTTGACCTGCTTCGCGAGCGCCCTGAGATCGGTCGGGTTGTAACGCGCCTGGACGTCGCGCTTCTCGGTCGCGGTCATCGCGAGCTTGGCGAGCTCGATCTCGATCGCGAGCACATCCGCCGCCTGCGCAGCCGCCTTCGGTTGTGCGTTACCGAGGAGCGCGAGCATGTTGGCGACGTGCGCCTTGTACCCTTCGAGCTTGTCCTTGAAGTCCGGCTTCACGTAGTAGTCGCGATCGGGGAGGCCGAGACCGGCGGGATCGAGGTACGTGACGTTGGTCGTCGAGTCCTTGAGATCGGCCGCGGCGACCGCGGACCACACGACCTGGATGCCCGCCTTGTGGAGCTCGGCGATCGCCTTGAACCAGCTTGAAGCGCCCGAGCATCGCGCGCGGTGCGGCCTCCGGCTGCGCCGACCTCTTCGGCGCGGTCGCGGTCTGCGCGAGCTCGTCGTCATTCGCCATGGCCTCCTGTTCACTACCACGGC
>JAQBQF010000063.1 GCA_028287115.1 Myxococcales bacterium | reverse complement strand
GCGCGTGCGACGGCTGCTCGCGAACCACGTCGAGCGGCCGCTTGTCGCGACGCAGACCCTGGAACGACGGGTGCCGCAAACGCCCGTCCTTCGTCCATTCGCCAAACGCGACCTCGGCGACGAGCTCGGGCGCGACCCAGTGGCGATTCGGTCCCGTCCACGCACGAGCGGGTTCCGGCGAGAACGGTGACTTCGCGACTTCGAGCGGCGCGAGCGCTCGTGCGAGCTCGACGAGCAGCTTCATCGTGAAGCCGGTACCGACTTTTCCCGCGTACACGAGGCGGCCGCGATCGTAGTAGCCGACGAGCAGCGCACCGATGTGCGTGCGCGCGCCCTCCGGATCGGTGAAGCCGCCGATCACGAGCTCCTGGCGCTGGATGCACTTCGTCTTGACCCAGCTGCTGCCGCGGCCCGGTGAGTAAGGCTTGTCGCGGCGCTTCGACACGATGCCTTCCAGGCCCTTCTCGCACGCGAGCTTGAAGAACGCGCCGCCGTTTCCGATCACGTGATCGGAGTAGCGAATGAGACCGTGCTTGCGGCCGACCAGCTTGCGGAGCCGCTCTTTGCGCTGTTCGAGCGGCAACCCACGTAGATCCTCGCCGTCGAGCTCGAGCAGATCGAAGACGAAGTACGCCAGGTTCGACGCGTCACCGGTAAAGGCATTCTGGAGTCCCTGAAAGCTCGTTCGTCCATCGGGCAGCACGACGGCGACTTCCCCGTCGAGTAGCGCGTGATCTGCGCCGAGCTCGGCAACCGCCGCCGCGACCGTTGGAAACTGCGCCGTCCAGTCCTTGAACCGGCGACTCAGTAGCGTGACCTCGGGGCCCTGCTTGTCAGCGAGGATCCGGTAGCCGTCGAACTTCTGTTCGTGCAACCAGTCATCGCCTTCGGGCGCCTGGTCGACGAGCAAGGCGAGCTGGACCTCTCGGATCATGCGATCCGGTGCTGCACTCCACGTGCCTCGTGGTGTAACCACTCGAGATCGCCGGCTGATTTATGGACAGACCCATGGGTCCGAGCTCCATGATCGTACGACTCACGACAGAGGTACGTCGACGGGCATCGTCGGCGCGTCCTGCGTACGCCGTAACGAGATCTGGAGGTCGCCGGCGGTGGCGAACAGGGCTCCGACACCCCGCAGCTTTGCGAGCGAGCGCTGAAGGCTGTGTGCCGCTTCGGGAGAATCCTGGGCCTCCGTGCCGAGCTGGGTGAGGAGGATCGATAACCGAGCCGTCACGGCATCGCGAATCGACGTATCGATCTCGATCAGCTGGAGATCGAGCAAGCTGTCGAGCAGCCGCTTGGCCCACGCCGCGTTCGGCGACTTCATCGCGACGCTCGACATCGCCGGATCGGCCGTCGGCGCGTGGCGGCTCTCGAGCTCCGCTTGCCGGTCGAAGTCTCCGAACATCAAGAGCTGGCTCGAGATGCTGCCCTCGAGGATGACTTCGCCGCCGAGCTTGCCGTCTTCCGCGAACTGGATCAGCGCGAGCCGACCGACGCGCCACGGAATACAGTCACGGCCAAACACCGTCATCGCGCCGGCATCGTGGTCGACGATGTCGAATTGATCGCTGCGCGTCGGATCACCGATGGACGTGCCATAGCCATCGCCCGATGCGACCACAAAGATCGCGCACTCATCCCCGTTGATCACCACCAACGCTTGATCGTCCGTCACCGACCACATCCGCAGCGTGCACGGCTCGAGCTGCGCCATCGAGTGCAGCGCGTCGAGCACGATGCCGAGGTCGAACAAACTCCGCACGCGCAGCGCATCCTCATCGTATTCGCCCCATACGATCAGCGCCTCGCCACGCGACGTCCGTGTGTTCGTGTCTAGCTGGTCGGCTTCGATCTCGAACAGCTGGCCGTGGGCGATGTCGTGGATCTGCTGTTCGCCGACCACGATCTGCCACCGGCCGTGGCCGTCGGCCGCGAAGTACGTGAACTCGTACTGATCGGAGTCCTCGATGCGACCGCCGCGGGCACACTCGGTCTGCAACGCATCCGGTCCGACGAGCGACGAGCGATCCGCGCCCGAGTCCAGCTGGTCGGAGACTTCGCGCATGAACTCGCGAAGGTCGTACGGAATCTGGAACGATTGTCTCATCTCCGAGCGGACGACCAGCACCGGGTCGAGATCTAGACGCCAGCCTACCACTCGCAACCACGCTGTTCCCAGTCGCCCCCGGTCTCGTGATCGAGAAAATTCACCACCGGCAGATACGAGCTTCAGGGCGCCCGCACGGCCCGAACGCGTTACATCGAGACCGCGTACACGAAGCTCGCTTTCGGGAATCGCAAGAACCGCTCCGCAATCAGCTTGTGCGGAACGATCGTTCCATCGACATACCGCTTGATCAGCTCGTCGGCCGCAGGCTTGTCGCCGCGCGCTTTGATTCCGGCGAACGCCTTCATCATCTCGTCGGCCGCACCGACGAGCTTGTCGCCGTGAATCGTGAACGCGCCCTTGTCGGTTCCGTTGTTTGCGCTCGCCTGGTCGTTCCACGTCAGCGCTCCATGCTCGATCAAGAACCCGATCTGGATCGCGGCGACGTTGCCGTACGTCTTGCGCGCGCCGGAGCCGGTGTACATGCCCTGCGAGACGTGGCCGAGCGCCCAGACGATCGAATCGGCGAAGCTCTGTTGCGCGAGCTGGTCCGAGATCAGGCCCTTGCCGCGCAGAAACTCGAGGAGGAACAAGGCGCCGGTCTGCGCCTTCAGCTCCTCGAGCACCGACGCGACCGGCCCGCCGAACACCTCATCGGCGGTCTTGCCGCCGACCTTGTACTCGTGTGCAGGACCCAGGTTATGCGTCGCCTCGTGCAGGATCGTCGCGAGTAAACTCGGCTCTTGGGTTCCCGCGTAGAGCTTCATGCTCGCCGCATCGAACACGCTGTCGGCCTGCGCGCGCCGTGCCGACTGACTGTCCGGATCGCCGTACAGATTGACCATCGCGATCGTGCGGCCGCGGCCTTCATTCGCGACCGGACCCCAGTTCGGCAAGCTCTGACCGATCGTCGCGCCGAGGGGTGGCCGATCGTCGCCCGCGTTGACGACGACGTCGATGAAGTCGGGAAGATGGAAGGTCACCTTGCGTGCCTTGTACGGAGCGCCCGCGCGCTGGGCGATCGCGGCCTCCATCTCCTGCTGCACGGGGACGAGCTTGCTCTGCCATTGCTTCGAGCCCTGATTGATCCGCGCGAACGTCAGGTGAAAGCCCGCCTTCTGCGCGCACGGCTCCCAGTACACCTCGTCGGGACCGATCCGCACGAACCACTTCGAGTTGTCGACCGTCATCTTCGCCCACGCCTCGTCGGCAGGCAGCCAATCGTTGGTCGTGAAGCTCTTCGCGGCGGCGCGAAGATACGTCACGAGTGCCGTCTCGCCCGGATCGTGAAGTCCATCCGCAGCGGCCGTGAGCTCTTTTGCGATCGTCGTCATCTCATCTTTGTAGGCGTCGGAGTACGGCACCGGGAACAGCTTGGCAGCGTCGCCCCGGACCACGGTGAACGGCTCGAGCAGGCTCTTGGCATCCTTGCGCGCTTCGAGCTCTTTGCAGAACGCATCGGAGCTCTGGAGCTCGGCCGGATAGACGTCGA
>JAQBQF010000061.1 GCA_028287115.1 Myxococcales bacterium | reverse complement strand
GAGTCGCTCGCTCCTCGGGTATCACTCGCGGCGGTGTCGCTTGCGGCGGCTGTGTCGCTTGCGTCGGTGTCGCTTGCGGCGGCGGTGTCGCTTGCGGCGGCGGTGTTGGTCGTTCCTCGGGAATCACACGCGGCGGTGTCGGCCGCTCCTCGGGCATCGCACGCTGCGTCGGCGGTGCTGTCGCTCGCGGCGGTGTCGCTTGCGGCGGCGGTGTTGGTCGCGGCGGCGGAGTCGGTCGTTCCTCGGGCATCGCACGCGGTGTCGGCGGTGGTGTCGCTTGCCGCGGCGGTATCGCTCGCGGCGGCGGTGTCGCTTGCGGCTGCGGTGTCGGTTGCGGTGTCGGCCGCGGCACCGGTCTCTGTTCCGGCGTCGGTCGCGGCGGCTGCGGTGTTTGCTGCTGGCTCCGTCGCTGCTCTGGCGTCGCTCGCGGCGGTAGTGTCGGTCGCTGTTCGCGCGCCGGCGGCAGCGGTCGCTGCTCCGGCCGCGCGCCCGGTCGAGGCTGCGGAGTCGGTTGGGTCTGCGTCGCCGGCGGTCGTGTGCGGACGACGTGTGGCGATGGCGGCCGCGCTCCGAGCTGGCGCGCCGTCTGTGGACGTGCGAACCGCTGCGCGCGCTGGAGGCCCGGTTCGGTTGCCGATGGCCGCGGAATCATCGTCGGGGCGCGCGCGAACGTGCTCGGCGCGGGACCTCGCATGTGCGGTTGCTCGAGCGGATGGCGCCGACCGATCTGCACCGGGCGCTCGAAGGGCCGCGTGCGCCTCTCGATGTCGAACGCGCGGCGACCGCGAAACACGTGTCGATCGAGATCGCGGTCGAACACCTCGCGCTCCGGCGCGAATACGAACGATAGCGTCGGCGCGATGCCGAACGCGACCGGAATTCCCCCGTACCACCCCCACGACGGCGGCATCGGAGCCCACCCGACGTAGTCATCGCCGGTGCGCCAATCGACCCAGGCGCCCGCATACGTGCGCCCGGGGATCCACGCCCACCCCTGGCCTGGGATGGACACCCAGCGTCCGTAGTGGAACGGCACCCAGCCCCAGTCGTAGTCGCTGTCCCAGACGTAGTCGTTGTCGTAGTCCCAGTGCCCGCCGGTCGCATAGGGCACGAAGTCCGGGCCCACTTGGTCGGGGCTCGGAAACCACACGGTGCCGTACGTTGGATCGTCGACCCACGAGCCGTACGGAGCGAGAGCATCGTAGAAATCGGTCAGCGCGCTCGGATCGGTGTCGGCGTACGCGTCGGGTTGGGCCTCGATCGGGACCTCGTAACCGGTCTGATCTTGATCGTAACCTGGCTGATCGTAGTAGCCGGTCTGGTCGTCGGGACTCGGCGGCTGATCCTCAGGGCTCGAGTGAGCCCGGCGTTCGCTCGCCGCGAGCACGAGCACCAAACACACTGCGGCGCTGCGCTGAAGAATTCCCACACCACGATCCACTTCAAGCGGCGTGCCTCCCGTCGTCGGAACGTCGCCGACGTCGCCCGATCAGCGCGGTGGCCACCAGACCGGAGGCTTCGAGACTCTCTGGATCATGTCGAGCGCGGCGGACGAGGTCGCGGCAAGCGCTCGTCATTCTGACGTTCAAATCACCGCAGGCACGCGCCGCGGTCGACCAGGCATCCGGAACGGCCGGACGCCACGCTCGGCGATCTGATTCGCGAATCGCTCGGTCGATGCTTGCCGGCCGCGGCTGAGCGATCGCGTCGAGCTCGTCCTCGGTTCACTGCAGAGCGTGGGATCCGCAAGGCGAGCTGATCGCCGCGGATGAGGCGCCGGCCCGCGCGCGCAAGACAGCCGCTTGTCGATAGAAGTGGGGATCAACCGCCTCCCCGAGTGGCCGCAGCTTAGACGATATGCTTCTGGATCTCGGCTTCGAGCTTGCTGCGCGGCACGGCGCCGACGAGTTGCCCGACCACCTTGCCGCCCTTGAAGATGAGCAGGGTGGGGATCGACGTCACGCGGTACTGCTGCGGGACGATCTGATGGTGATCGACGTCCATCTTGGCGACCTTGAGGCGACCTTTGTACTCGTTGGCGAGGGCCTCGACGGTGGGAGCGATTTGCTTACATGGACCGCACCAGACGGCCCAGAAGTCCACCAGGGTCGGGACCTCCGATTTGAGGACCTCGGTCTCGAAGTTCGTATCGGTCAGCTCTTTCACGTTCTCGTTGGCCATCGCGTACCTCCGGTGGTGTCCTTATGTAACCCCGAAGAAGCCGCACCGCAACCTGCCCATCGCGCCTACACCCCGAGGTGCTGGTACAATATGCAGAAGGTGTCGCGCCTCTTCATTTCGGTTGATCGCCTCGACGCATGGACAGCAGATGGTCGGGCCTCTCTTGAAGGGGACCGCATGGTGCTGAAAGAGCTCGGGCGCTCGTTTTCGATGACCCCGGCGGTCGTCTTCATCACCGCGACGGGGCAGGACCACGATCCGAACGATCTCGTCGGTCGGGTCAAGTCAAAGGATGCGCTGGAGGCGATGGGTGGAGAGCTGTTCGGTAACTCCGTCATCTTCAAAGACACTGCCTACGACGTGATCGACGGATTCATGGGCGAGCCGCTGCCGCCGTGATGGAGCCTGCTCGGCTGCTATCCGTCGCGCCGTCACCGGCGTTCTGGGTGGCGGTGGTCGCGTACGCAGCGGCAGCCGCGATGTTGTTCGTCGTGCTCGCCGGCAATGCCAAGGCTCGGCCGCTGGCGCTGGCGCTGGTCGCGATCGCGTTCGTCGCGCACGGTGCGGACATCGGCTGGCGAGGGACGCAGCACGTTCATCCGGCGCAGTCGGTTCGCGAGGCGATCGGATTTCTCGCGTGGATCATCAGCGGTGGTTACTTGCTCGCGAGCACGCGTTATCGGCTGACGCTCGGTGGCGTCGTCGTGATGCCGGTGTCGCTGGTGCTGCTGCTCGTCGCGCGGTTGTCGCCGGCCGGCACCGCCGCCGAGGATCTCTCCGCGCTCGGGCGCGTGCATATCTCCCTCGCGACCGTCGGCGTCGGCTTGTTCGCGCTCGCCAGCGCGCTCTCCGCGATCTATCTCGTCGAGGAGCGTGCGCTCAAGCGCAAGAAGTTCGACTCGATGGCGTTCAAAGATCGCGGTGCGCCTCTCGAGGCACTCGACCGGCTGAGTCACCGGCTCGTGTGGTTCGGGTTTCCGGTCTTCACGATCGCGCTCGTGCTCGGCGCGGTGTGGGTCGCGAAGCTCGGCGAAAATCTCGACCGGCTCGAGTACGCGCTCGCGCTCGTCACGTGGATCGCGTTCGCGACGCTGCTCGTCGCACGGCAGATCTACGGCTGGCGCGGCCGGCGTGCCGCTCGCCTGACGCTCGCCGGGTTTGCCGGGTGCCTCGCGGTGCTCGTGATCTACCTGATCCGGCGGATCGTGGAATGAGTGAGCTGTTCGTCGTCGGGATTTCTTGGCGAACTGCGCCGGTCGCCGTCCGCGAGAAGCTCGCGTTTCGCGACGAAGAAGTCGTGCCGGTGTTGAAGGCATTGACCGCGGAGCTACCGGTCGCCGAGGCTCTCCTGATCTCGACCTGCAATCGCGTCGAGGTCTACGGCGTGGCGAAGGCCGGGCACGAAGCGCCGCCGCACGTGCGGTCGTTCCTCGCGGCGCAACGCGGGGTTGTCGTCGCGGACGTCTCGAGTGGCCTCTACGAGCATCGCGGGCCGGCGGCGATCCGGCACGTGTTCAGCGTTGCCTCGGCGCTCGACTCGCTGGTCGTCGGCGAGGCGCAGATCTTAGGTCAGCTCAAAGCCGCGTACGGAGTCGCCGGCGGCGCCGGCACCGCGGGGCCGGTGCTGTCGCGGTGTCTCGAGCGCGCGTTCGGCGTCGCGAAGCGCGTGCGCACGGAGACCCATATCGCGCGCGGCGCCGCCAATGTCTCTTCGGTCGCGGTCGAGCTCGCGTCGCGCGTGTTCGGCAAGCTCGACGGCAAGAGCGTGCTCGTGATCGGCGCCGGCAAGATGTCGCGGCTCGCGGCGCGGCATCTCTATGCGTCCGGGGCGCAGCAGATCGTGGTCACGAATCGCTCGCCCGAAAAGGCGCAGGCGCTCGCCGCCGAGATCGACGGTGACGCGAAGCCGTGGGCCGATCTCGACAAGCTGCTCGTCGCGGCCGACGTCGTGATCAGCTCGACGGGAGCGCGCGAGCCGATCTTGACGCACAAGCTATTCAAGCAAGTGACGAAGGCGCGGCGCTGGCGGCCGATGATGGTGATCGACATCGCCGTGCCCCGCGACGCGGAGCCCGAGATCAATAACCTCGAGGGCGTCTATCTGTACGACATCGACAACCTCGACAAGGTCGTCGCCGCGAATCTCGCGGAGCGCGCGAAGGCGGCCGAACAGGCGTCGCGCATCGTCGAGCACGAGGCGGGGCAGTTCGAGCACTGGATCCGGACGCAGGGTGTCGTCCCCACGATTCGCGCGCTGCGGGAGCGCTTCGCACAAGTCGCCGATGCCGAGGTCCAGAAGGTGCTCGATCAACTGTCGCGTAAGGAGCACACGGCGCAGCAGCAGCGCGAGGCCGTGCAGCGGGTAGTCCAGCTCGTCGTCAACAAGCTCCTGCACACGCCGACCGCGATGCTGCGCGAATCAGCTCCCGATCAAGGCGCGTTGCGCGCGGAGATCTTGTGCGAGCTGTTCGGCCTGACGCCGGCCGAAGGCGCGGACGAAGAACCGGCGGCCGCAGCCGTTGCGGAATCCGGGACCGTGTCGCAGGCTAAGGTCGACCCGGAGCAACTGACGTGAGCCAAGATCGAATCGTCATCGCAACTCGTGGCAGCGCGCTCGCGCTGTGGCAGGCCAATCACGTCAAGGCGCGGATCGCCGCGGTGATGCCACATCTGACGATCGAGCTGTCGATCATCAAGACGTCGGGCGATCTGATCCAGGACATTCCACTCGCCAAGGTCGGTGGCAAGGGCCTGTTCGTCAAAGAGATCGAGCAGGCGCTCGTCGATCGTGCGGCGGATCTGGCCGTGCACTCGATGAAGGACGTACCGGCGGAGCTCGCTCCCGGCCTGCTGCTCTCGGCCGTGTCGTCCCGTGAGACGCCGTGGGATGCGCTGTGCGCGCGAGAACCTGTCACGAGCGCCGGCGGCATGATGACGATCGATACGTTGCCGCGCGGCGCGAAGATCGGCACGTCGAGCATGCGGCGTCAGTGTCAGCTGCTCGCACGCCGGCCCGATCTACAGATCGCGATGCTGCGCGGCAATGTCCCGACGCGGATCAAGAAGCTCGATGCCGGCGAGTTCGATGCGATCGTGCTCGCCGCCGCCGGCCTGACGCGACTCGGGATGGCCGATCGGATCACGCAGCTGCTGACGCTCGAGCTGATGGTCCCGGCAGTTGCACAAGGCGTGCTCGCGATCGAGACCCGCGACGACGACCTGTTCGTCGGCCGGCTCGTGCGCGAAGCGATGCACGACGTGGCCACCGCGACGAAGGTCGCCGCCGAGCGCGCATTCCTTGCGAAGATGGGTGGCAGCTGCCAGACGCCGCTCGCCGCACACGCGGTCGATCGCGGCGACGGCGGCATCCGCGTGGTCGGGATGTGCGGCATGCCCGACGGCACGCGGATCCTTCACGCGGAGCTCGGCGGCTCCAAGGACCAAGCGCCGATGCTCGGCGAGAAGCTCGCCGACGATCTGCTCGCGCAAGGCGCCGCCGAGATCCTCGCCGCCACGAAGTAACGGCGAGTACCGAAGCGCTTCGATAACTGCGACCGGAAGCCCGGGTTAAACGCGTGAAATTTTGCCCGGAGGTGCGTGGGGCTCTACGATTTTATGGCCGTCATGCGTAAAGCCATTTTGACCATCGTCGCGATGCGAGCCATCGTCCTGCCTCTCGGTGGATGCGCGACGCCGATGTCGGCGGTGCGCGAAGATAATCATCGTCTGACGCGGTCGATGACCGAGCTGCGCACGGACCGCCGTGCGCAGGATCGCAAGATCCGCGATCTCGAGCATCAGCTCGCGATGCTGCGCGAGAAGACCGCCGGCGAGACGGCGATGCCGCAACTTCCGGTCGAAGTTGTCGCGCCGCCGGGTGCGTCGTTGCCGGAGGGCCAGCGGGTCGTCGGCATCGCCGATGACGGCAGCGAGATCATCTACGAAGGCGACGCGGCGACCGGCAAGCCGGCGACGATCGAGGACGACAGCCCGGTCGTGACCGCGAGCACCAGGCCGCGTGCGCGCGCGCCGGAGCTTCAGCGCGACGTTCCAGTCGTCGCCGCGAGCGATCGGATCGAAGTGACTCGTCACGTGCCTCCGGTTTCGGCTCGACCGATGCGCACGCGCGGCCGTGTTGAAGCGCCCGCATCGCCCCCATCGAGCGACGCCGCAGCGGTCGAGTACCGCGCCGCCGTCGAGCTCGTGCGCGGCGGCAAGTACGAAGATTCGATCGTCGCGCTCCGCGGATTCCTCGAGCATTTCCCTCGGCACGACTACGCGGACAACGCACAATATTGGCTCGGCGAGGCGTTCTACGCGCAGAAGGACTACCCGCATGCATTGATCGAATTCCGCGCTACGATCGAGACCTATCCGCGCGGCAACAAGGTTCCCGATGCGCTCCTCAAGGTTGGTTACTGTTATCAGGCGCTCGGTAAGACCGACAAAGCGCGCGCAGTCCTGGAGCAAGTCGTGAACCTCTATCCGAAGACAGAACCGGCCGCGCTCGCCGCGAAGCGCCTGGAGTTGCCGTGAAGCGTTGCCTCGTGCTGTTCGGCGTCCTCGTGCCGAGCCTCGCCTCCGCGCAGCAGGTGCCGTTCTATCCGAGCGGACTTGCGCCCGCGCCGCCGGTGACGCTCGATCCCGGTGCAAGCGGGACGCAAGCGCCGCCGCCGCCGCCGCCGCGCCCGACGGCCGCGCCCTCGAGCCAGCCGAATGTCGTCGTGGTCAAGCCCGACGGCACGATGACGTTCGGCGGAGATCAGCCGCAGACGGAAAAAGGCTTCTACGTCAACGGCGGTGAGCCCGCGGCGCCGGCGAACGACAATGAAGTCCACGCCGGTCCGGTCCCCGAGCTTCACGTCGTCCGCAGCGGCGACACGCTGTGGGACATCTGCTGGTTCTACTTCAACGATCCGTGGCAGTGGCCGAAGGTGTGGTCGTACAACCCGCAGATCACGAACCCGCACTGGATCTATCCAGGCGATCTCGTGCGCCTGCTGCCGCGCGGCTTGTTCGTTCAAGGGCCCGAGGTCAAGGAACCCGAACAGGGAGCGGTCGCCTCGCGGCCCGTCGAGAATCTGCCGGCGCCGCAGCGCAATCTGCAGGTCGGTCTCAAGCAGACCGCGTTCGTCGAGAAAGCGGATCTCGATAAGTCGATCGTGATCGACGGTGCAGTCGACGAGAAGACGCTGCTTGGCAACGGTGACTCGGTGTACCTCGCGTACCCGCCGGGGAAGCCGCCGCAGGTCGGCCAGAAGTATTCGGTCTACCAGCCGGATAACGAGGTCCAGTCGAACGGCAAGCCGGTCGGTGCGTACGTGAAGATCCTGGGCACGGTCGAGGTCGTCAGCGTCAAACAAGACAAGCGTGCGCGCGGCGTGATCAGCGAAGCGGCCCAGGAGATCGAGCGCGGCGCGAAGGTTGGCCCGCTCGTCCGGCAGTACAAGACGGTGCCGCCTGTGGCGCCGAAGGTCGATGCGCAGGGGACGATCGTCGCGCGACTTCAGAACGCGCAGATCATCGGCCAGGGCGAGCTGGTGTTCATCGATCTCGGCACGAGCTCGGGCATCGAGGTCGGGAACCGGATGTTCGTCGTGCGCCGTGGTGATGCAAAGCCGCTGATCATGGACAATCGGATCGGTCAGGACGATCGGCGGTTCCCGGCGCGCGCGCTCGGAGAGATCGTGGTCGTCGAAGTCGGCAAGAACATTTCGGTCGGTCTCGTCACGTTGTCGGTCCAGGAGATGGGCATCGGCGATATCGTGATGATGCAGAAGTCGAAGTAGCCGACCTGCCTGTTCGGTGATCAGGCTTCCTGCCCGATCGCCGGCCAACGCGACACATATATATAGATAGGCGATCGCGCAAGTCGCTGAAATCGCTCGTTCGGGCTTCCACGCCACTTGACGCGGCTGGTTCTGGTGGCTAATTGCATTCCCCCTGTGACCAATGCGTTCCAGCCGGGAGACCCGGGCTACCCAAGCCGCCTCACCGCCCTCGGGTGGCGTCGCACGCTCCATGTTCGGGGTGAGCTCGCGTCGGGACCGGCGGTTGCGATCGTCGGTGCGAGGGCCGCGAGCCGGATCGGAATGCAACGGGCGCATGGCCTCGCCAAGCACCTCGCGGCCGCAGGCGTTCAGATTATTTCGGGTGGTGCGCTCGGGATCGATGGTGCCGCACATCGCGGTGCACTCGCCGCGAGGCCCGCGTTCGAGCGAGCCGGCGAACCCCGGGGCGCCGGGACGACCACGGTCGTGCTCGGCAGCGGCATCGACGTGCTCTATCCCGAGCGTCACGCGATGCTGTTCGAACAGATCGTCGCGAGTGGAGGCGCGCTCGTCAGTCAGTTGCCGCCCGGCACAGCGCCACGAGCGGGCACGTTCGTGCAACGTAACCCGCTGATCGCGGCGCTCGCCGATGTCGTGATCGTGGTCGAGGCCGAGGTCCGCTCGGGCTCGCTCTCGACAGCGCGTGCTGGCAGACAGCTCGGCCGCATCGTCGCGGCATGGCCCGGAAGCCGCGGCTGCGATCGGCTGCTCGCGAGTGGCGCGGCGGTGATCGAATCTGACGTAGACGCGGCGCTGGCGCTCGCGGGCTCGCCACGGTTTCCCGAAGCGCCGGTGCTCGATCCGGTCGCCTCGCAACTGCGCGATGCGATCGCGCAAGGGATTCACGGCGTCGACGCGCTCGTGCGTCATACCGGTCTGTCAGTCCGCGCCGTGCTACGTGCTCTTCCCGTGCTCGAAGGCTCGTCTTCAAAGAGGTATTCGTGAGTAAAGAAGACAAAACAGGCCGTAAGGTGCCGCCCGCAAAGCCGAAAGCCGGTAAGTCCAAGGCGCCCGTGAAGGCACCTGCCGCAACGAAGGCAGCTGCCGTCGCGAAGGCACCTGCTGTCGCGAAGGCAGCGATTGCCCTGAAGGCACCTGCGGCCGTCGCGAAAGCGCCGGTGAAGGCCGCCAAGGTCAAGGCCGCCAAGCCGACCGACGAGCACGCCGAAGCCAAGGGCAACGCGAAGGGTAAAGACAAGACCGCGGCGAAAAAGCCGGAGCCGAAAGCGGCGCAAGCCAAGCCGGCCAAGGGCGGCAAGCCCGCCAAGGGCTCGAAGAAGGAAGCCAAGGTTGCCGACGACGGCGATGACGATGTCGTCGTTCGCAAGCCGAAGAAGGTGAAGCCGGGGTCGGCACTCGTGGTCGTCGAGTCTCCCGCGAAGGCGCGCACGATCAACAAGTACTTGGGCGCTGGCTACATCGTGAAGGCGTCCGTTGGCCACGTCCGCGATCTGCCGAAGTCGAAGATCGGCGTCGATCTCGAGAGCGGCCGGTTCGAGCCCGTCTACGAGGTCATCGAAGGCAAGAAGAAGGTCCTCGGCGAGATTCGCAAGGCCGCGCGCGAAGTCGAGACCGTGTACCTCGCATCCGACCCCGATCGCGAAGGGGAAGCGATCGCGTGGCACATCGCCGAAGAGATCAAGGACGTCAATCAGAACCTCAAGCGCGTCCTGATCAACGAGATCACGAAGAAGGGCGTCACGGCCGCGATCGGTAAGCCGCTCGAGATCGACATGAACAAGACCGACGCGCAGCAGGCGCGCCGGATCCTCGATCGGCTCGTCGGCTACAAGATCAGTCCGATCCTGTGGAACAAGGTCCAGCGCGGCTTGTCCGCAGGTCGCGTGCAATCGGTCGCCGTGCGGCTCGTCTGCGAACGCGACGCCGAGATCGCCGCGTTCAAGCCGGAAGAGTACTGGTCGGTCGATATCACGTGCCACGCGACGAATCCGCCGCCGTTCGAGGCGCGGATCTGGCGGTTCAACGGCGAGCGCGCCGAGCCCAAGACGAAGGACGAAGCGACCGCGATCGCGACCGAGCTCGCCGCCGGCAACGCGATCGTCGCGTCGGTCGAGAAGAAAGAGCGGCGCAAGAAGCCGCAGCCCCCGTTCATCACGAGCAAGCTGCAGCAGGATGCGGCGCGCAAGCTGCGGTTCTCCGCGAAGCGGACGATGGCGCTCGCGCAGCGGCTCTACGAAGGTGTCGAGCTCGGCGATGAAGGCCCGACCGGTCTCATCACCTATATGCGTACTGACTCGACGCGCATCGGCGACGACGCGCTGACCGCGGTGCGCGCGTACGTCACCGAGACCTACGGCGCGGAGTTCATCCCGGAGCAGCCGAACACGTACGGCAATAAAGAGCGCGCGCAGGACGCACACGAAGCGATCCGCCCGACGTTGCTCGAGTGGCCGCCCGAGAAGGTCGCCGCCGCGATCGCGAATCACCCCGAAGCGGTCGAGCTGACGAAGCTCTACACGCTGATCTGGCAGCGGTTCGTGGCCTCGCAGATGGTGCCGGCGGTGTACGACGCGACCACGGTCGATATGGATCGTGGTGCGGCGCAGCTGCGCGCGACCGGTCAGGTGATGAAGTTCGCCGGCTACACGAAGGTCTACGAGGTCGCCGAGACCGACGACGCCAAGGCCGAGGCCGCGGAGCAGGCGGACAAGCTCCTGCCTCCGATGGAAGTGGGAGAGACGGTCCGGCTCGAGTCGATCCGGCCCGAGCAGCACTTCACGCAGCCGCCGCCGAGGTTCTCGGAGGCGTCGCTCGTCAAGGAGCTCGAGGAGCGAGGGATCGGTCGCCCGTCGACGTACGCGGCGATCATGTCGACGATCGTCGATCGTGGCTACGTCGAGAAGAAGGAGGCGCGGTTCTGGCCGACCGAGCTCGGCATTCTGGTCAACGGGCTGCTCGTCGAGAGCTTTCCTGGGATCGTGTCCTCGGACTTCACGGCGAAGATGGAGTCGAGCCTCGATCATGTCGAAGACGGCACCGAAGACTGGCGCACCTTGCTCGGCACGTTCTACACGCCGTTCAAGCTCGACCTCGAAAAGGCCGAGACCGAGATGCGCGACGTCAAGCGCGAGGAGATCGCGACCGACTTCGTGTGCGTGAAATGCGGCAAGCCGATGGTCGTGAAGTGGGGCCGCAACGGCAGCTTCCTCGCGTGCCAGGGCTATCCCGAATGCCGCAACACGAAGGAAGTCGTCAAGAACCTCGACGGTACGTGGGAGCTCGTCCCCGAGCAGACCACGGACGAGGTGTGCGAGACGTGTGGCGCACCGATGACCGTCAAGCGCGGCCGCTTCGGGTCGTTCCTCGCCTGTACGCGGTATCCGGACTGCAAGACGACCAAACCGATCTCGCTCGGTGTGAAGTGCCCGCGCCAAGGCTGCGGCGGCTACATCGCGGAGAAGCGATCACGCCGCGGCAAGCCGTTCTACGGCTGCTCGAACTGGGCGAAGAAGCAATGCGACTTCGTCGCGTGGGACAAGCCGATTCCGCAGCCGTGCCCGATCTGCAACGCGAAGTTCGTGCTGCGCAAGGAGACCAAGCGCGGCATCACGCTGCGCTGCATGGAGTGCGACTGGCGCAGCGAAGGCTCGGAAGAGACCGAGGAAAACGCGGCGTAATCGGGATTCCGTAGGCGACCATGACGGGGACCGGCGCAGCGATCTTCGCGATCTCGATCGCGATCGGAATGCTCGGGATGGTAGGTGAAGCGCTCAGGCTGCAAGGACCTCGCTGCAACGCGTGCAAGGTACGCGCGATCACGAGCGAGACCGGTCCAGACGGCGTCGTTCACCGTCGGTGCCGAAACTGTGGCGCCGAAGATCGCAGCGAACCGGGCGGTCGCCACGCGCGAAAGGCGGCGAGGAAGCCCGGGATTCCGAAAGCGCAGGTCCGAGCGCCGCGCACGACGGATTGAAGTAGAGTCCGGGCATGGCGAAGAAGGCGAAGAAGCAGGCGGGCAAGAAACCGGCGAAGCGCGCTGCGGCGAAAGCGGCCGGATCGAAGAAGCCGTCGCCGAAGAAGGGCGCCGCAAAGGCCCCGCCGAAGCAGGCCGCGAAGGCCGCTCCGAAGAAGCTCGCGAAGGCCGCGCCGAAGAAGGGGGCCGCGAAGGCCGCGCCAGCTGCCAAAGCCGCCCCGAAGAAGGCGGCGGCCAAGCAGGCTGCCAAGTCGGTCGCCAAGAAACCGCGCTCGCGCGCGAGCACCGCGCACGATCACGAAGAGCATGACCTTCACGATCACTCACACGATCATGATCACGAGCATGACCACGATCATTCGGGCGAGGTCTCGTTCGAAGAGGTCGCAGGCAAGGCGCTGATCATCCAGATCGTCGGTGATGCGGAGGCCTACTTCTTCGACTTCGAGAAGCTCGACGCCAAGCGGCGCGCGGAGCTGATCGATCACCACCTCGCAGCCTGGGACAAGCGCCAGCGCGATGCGGGCAAGGCCGATTGGACCTCGCACTTCGTCCCGTTCGCGCTCGTCGGCGAATCGATGCCGCCGCCGGTCCGCGGGCAGTTCGATCTGTCGGCGCCTCACGAGGGCGTGCTGTTGCATCATCCCCACAGCGGCGCAGTGCTCTACGCCGCGTCGAAGGACGACGACAAGCTCGCGATCGTCGCGCCGGATCTCGACTCGCTGTCGGCGAATGCGTCGTCCATCTCGGAGGTGTTCGATCCGGCGAAGCAGAGCTTCGCGTATGCGGTGGATCGCCGCGAGAGCAAAGGTTTCACGCTCGGGCAGATCGAGACGCTGATGGAATCGATGGGCGCTTCGCTGACGCTGGTGTGACCGCGCATGACGTGGCGTGACCCAGACGTCACCGTCGTCGGCGGCGGGATGGCGGGCAGCGAGGCTGCCTGGCAGCTCGCCGAGGCCGGCTTACACGTCGCGCTGGTCGAGATGAAGCCGTGTGCGATGTCGCCCGCGCATCAGAGCCCGCTGCTCGGCGAGCTCGTGTGCTCGAACTCGCTGCGCAGCGATGATCCGATCGCGCCTGCGGGTCTGCTGAAGCAGGAGCTCCGCAAGGCAGGATCGATGGTGATCGCATGTGCGGATCACCATCGCGTCCCGGCGGGCCAGGCGCTCGCGGTCGAGCGGTTCGGGTTCGCGCGCGCGATCACGGAGCGGCTCGCACTCCATCCGAACATCCGGATCGAGCGCCGGCGGATCGATGATCTGCCGAGCCATCCGGTGATCGTCGCGACGGGCCCGCTGACCGAAGGGAAGCTCGGCGAGGTGATTCGCGCCGAGCTCGGCGGCGATCGAATGTACTTCTACGACGCGATCGCACCGATCGTGGCGGCCGACTCGATCGACTTCGACTTCGCGTTTCGGGCATCGCGGTGGGGTAGGGACGCCGATGCGCCGGATCGTGATGGCGAGCACGACCGCGCGGCCGGTGGCGACACCGGTGTCGGCGACTACGTCAATTGCCCGCTAACGCAGGAGCAGTATCGAGCCTTCGTCGATGCGGTGAACGCCGGCCGCAAGATTTTGCCGCACGACTTCGAGGAGCCGCGTTACTTCGAGAGCTGCATGCCGATCGAGGTGATGGCCGAGCGCGGTCCGGAAACGCTGCGGTTCGGACCGATGCGGCCGATCGGCCTCTCCGATCCGCGGACCGGTGCGCGGCCGTGGGCGGTCGTTCAGCTCCGCCCCGAGAATCGCTATCAGACCGCATACAACCTCGTCGGATTCCAGACGCGCCTCGCATACCCCGAGCAGCAGAAGATCTTCCAGATGGTGCCGGGGCTGCACCGCGCCGAGTTTCTTCGCTTCGGCTCGATCCACCGCAACACGTACATCGATGCGCCGGCTCGGCTCGGCGCGAGCTTCGAGCTCCGCTCGCGGCCAAATGTCCGCTTTGCGGGATTGCTCACCGGCGTCGAGGGCTACATCGAGTCCTGCGCGATGGGGCTTGTCGTGTCGTGGCTGCTCGTCGCCGAGCTGACGGGGCGCGCGGTCACGCCGCCGCCGGCGACGACGATGATGGGCGGTCTCTATCAGCACGTCACCGCTCCGCGCGAGCGCGACTACAAGTACGGCCCGACCAACGTCAACTACGGGCTGTTGCCGCCGCTCGCAGGCGCGCGCAAAGACAATCGCAAGCAACGGATGGCCGATCGAGCGCGCAGCGACTTCGATGCCTGGATCCGCGAGCGACCCGAGCCGATCCGCCAATCGGTCTAGCGGATTCGCGCGGTGTGCGTTATCTCAGTCGGGTGAAGAGCCTCGTCGGAAAATTCGCGATCGTCACCGGCGGATCGAGCGGCATCGGAGCCGCGTGCGCGCAAGCACTTGCGGCAGAAGGCGCGGCGGTCCTCGCGTGCTCGCGGCGGTTCGCCGCGGCCGCGGCGCATCCGGCGCCGGGCCTCGTCGCGACAGCTCACCTCGACGTGACCGACGAGGCCGAGGTGCGCGCGCGTTTCGCGGAGTTGCCGCAGCTCGACATCCTCGTCTGCGCGGCGGGGACGGGCACGTTCAAGGCGATCGTCGACACGTCGGTCACCGAGATGCGCGAGATGCTCGATGTTCACATCACGGGGACGTTTCTGTGCGCGCGCGAGGCGCTGCGCCGGATGCAGCCGCGGCGCACGGGCCATCTCGTGCTGATCGGATCGCACGCGGCACATCACGGTTTCCCGGAGTGCGGTGGCTATACGGCCGCCAAGGCCGGCCAGCTCGGGCTCGGGCGCGTGCTCGCGGCCGAGGCGAGACCGCACGACATCCGCGTGACGACGCTGATGCCCGGCGCGACCGACACACCGATCTGGGACGATCGGCCGGGCTTCGATCGGTCGAAGATGATGAAGCCCGAAGACGTGGCGAGCTTCCTGGTCTCGATCGTGTCGCGCCCGCAGATCTCGGTCGAAGAGGTCGTGATCACGCCTCCGGCCGGCGTGCTCTGACGAAAACTCGCGCGCGCGCCGGCGTTTGGCGAAGCTCTCGAGGTGGACTGGGACTCGGCGCTCGCGGCGTTTGCGAAGTACCTCGCGGTCGAGCGCAACTACTCTCCCCTGACGGTCGAGGTCTACGTTCGGGATGTCAGCGCGTTGCGCGAGCACCTGCGCGCGAAGAAGGGACGCGACGTCGCGCTCGACAGGCTCTCCGCGATCGACGTGCGCGGTCAGCTCGCGACGCTGTTCGGCAAGAATGGGCCGGCGACGCTCAGCCGCAAGCTGTCGAGCGTGCGCGCGTTCTGCCGGTTCCTGGTCAAGCGCGGCGCGATCGCGGGAAATCCGGCCGCGGCGATCCGTGGTCCGAAGAAGCCGAAAGGCTTGCCGCGCGCGCTCGATCGCGATGACGCGGGGACGCTGGTCGAAGCGCCCACGCGTGTCGGCCGCACCTCGCATCGGACGCTCTCCGCGGAAGAGGAAACGCGGCATGGCATGCTGCGGCTGCGCGATCAGGCGTTGCTCGAGTTGCTCTACAGCACGGGGCTGCGCGTGTCGGAGGCCTGTAGCCTGGACACGACCGATGTCGACCGCGATCGCTACGGCGTCCCGATGGTGATCGTGCGTCGCGGCAAGGGCGGCAAGTCGCGCGATGTGCCGCTCGGCGGCGCAGCCGATCGCGCACTCTCCGCGTACCTACCCGCGCGCCGATCCCTCGGTGCCGCGGATACCGCGCTGTTCGTCAACGCGATGGGAGAACGGCTCACGCCGCGTTCGGTGCAGCGCATGGTCAAGCGATGGACGATCGCGAGCGGCATCGCCGCCGACGCGACGCCGCACGCGTTGCGCCACTCGTTCGCCACCCACTTGCTCGACGCAGACGTCGACCTGCGCTCGATCCAGGAGCTGCTGGGTCACGCGAGTCTGTCCTCGACCCAGATCTATACGAAGGTCTCGCTCGACCACCTGATGAAGGTCTACGACGACGCGCATCCACGGTCGAAGGCCAAGCCGTGACGGTTCCGCGATCTGGCTGATGCTGTCGGTGTTCGCCGTGTGCTAGACCGATTACGTGAAGCAGCCCGAGATCCACTCCACGACGATCCTCTCGGTCCGGCGAGGCACGCAGGTGGTTGTAGCCGGCGACGGTCAGGTGACGCTCGGTAATCAAGTCGTCAAGGGTGGCGCGCGCAAGGTGCGCAAGCTGGGCGATGGCCGCGCGATCGGTGGGTTCGCCGGATCGGCCGCGGACGGGATCGCGCTGTTCGATCGGCTCGATGACAAGCTGCGGGAGCAGCGCAGTCCGCTTCGCCGCGCGGCGGTCGAGCTCGCGAAGGAGTGGCGTACGGATCGCGCCTTGCGCAAGCTCGAGGCGATGCTCGTGGTCGCCGATGCCGAGAGCACGTTCATTCTCTCGGGTTCCGGAGACGTGATCGAGCCGGACGACGGGGTCTGCGCGATCGGATCCGGAGGCGGCTTCGCGCTCGCCGCGGCGCGGGCCCTCGTGCGTCATACGGAGCTTGGTGCGCGGGCGGTCGCGGAGACCGCGATGCAGATCGCGTCGGAGATCTGCATCTATACGAATTCGAACCTGACGATCGAGGAGCTGTCGTGAAGGCGCTCGGCGACACCAGCGAAGCGGAGCTGACTCCCGCGAAGATCGTCGTCGAGCTCGATCGCTACATCGTCGGCCAGCGCGACGCGAAGCGTGCGGTTGCGGTCGCGCTGCGCAATCGGTGGCGCCGCCAGCAAGTCGAAGGCGATCTCAAGGAAGAGATCGCGCCGAAGAACATCATCATGATCGGGCCGACGGGCGTCGGTAAGACCGAGATCGCGCGGCGCCTCGCGAAGCTCGCACGCGCACCCTTCCTCAAGGTCGAGGCTTCCAAGTTCACCGAGGTTGGCTACGTCGGACGCGATGTCGATTCGATCGTGCGCGATCTGGTCGAGGTCTCGATGAAGCTCGTCAAGGACGAGGAGGCCGGCAAGGTTCGGCCGCGCGCCAAGGACGCCGCCGAAGAACGCTTGCTCGATCTGTTGTTGCCGCGCGGCGGTGGCCGCGGCTTCGCGGACCGGCCCGGCGAGCCGAGCGTCGCCGGCAGCGATGCGACACGCGAGAAGCTGCGCGGCATGTTGCGCGACGGCAAGCTCGACGACCGCGAGGTCGAGGTCGATGTGACCGACGAATCGAACCCGCTGTTATCGGTGCTCGGCGGTCAGCCCGGGATCGACGAAGGCGCGCTGTCCGGCCTCAAGGACATGCTCGGCTCGTTCGGCCGCAAGACGAAGCGCCAGAAGCTAAAAGTCCCGCAGGCGTGGCGCGCTCTGACCGAGCAAGAGGTCGAGAAGCTGATCGATCAGGACGCGACGACACGCGAGGCCGTGCGGCGCGCCGAGAACGCGGGCATCGTGTTCATCGACGAGATCGACAAGATCGCGACGAAGGCCGAGCGGCACGGCGTCGATGTCTCGCGCGAAGGGGTGCAACGCGATCTGCTGCCGATCGTCGAGGGCTCGACGGTCACGACGAAGTACGGCCCGGTGCGTACCGATCACGTGCTGTTCATCGCCGCGGGTGCGTTTCACATGAGCAAGCCCTCGGATCTGATTCCCGAGATGCAGGGCAGGTTCCCGATCCGCGTCGAGCTGTCACCGCTGACGGCCGAAGACTTCGTGCGGATCCTGACCGAGCCGAACAACGCGCTGACCCGGCAATATGCGGCGCTGCTCGCGACCGAGGGCATCACGATCGAGTGGCAACCGGACGCGGTCAACGAGCTCGCGCAGATCGCCGCGGACGTCAACCGCCGCACCCACGACATCGGCGCACGCCGGCTGCACACGGTGCTCGAGCGGCTGCTCGACGATCTGCTCTACAACGCGCCCGACATCGGCACGCAGACGATTCCGATCACGCGGGCGTACGTGCGCGAGCGGCTCGGCGCCCTGGTCGCCGACGAGGATCTGACGAGGTACATCCTGTAGCCCGACACCGGCGCTCGCGGACCGCCGACGCGTGGTAAACCCGGCGGGTGCAGACCCAAGCGGATCTCCTCGCGCTCGCCGATCAGGTGCTCGTCAAGAACTACCGCCAGCAGCCGATCGTGCTCGAACGCGGCCGCGGCTGCGAGGTGTGGGATCGCGCGGGCACGCGTTACCTCGACATGACCGCGGGCATCGCGGTGTGCGGCCTCGGACACTCGCACCCGACATTCACGGCGCGGGTGACCGAGCAGCTCGGCAAGCTCGTGCACGTCTCGAACTTGTATTTCAACGATCAGCAGATCCTCGCCGCGCAAGCGATCACCGAGCGATGTTTCGCGAAGCGCGTGTTCTTTTGTAACTCCGGCGCGGAAGCGAACGAGGGTGCGCTCAAGCTGGCGCGCCGCTATCAGGCGGTGATCGCCGGCGCGCCGCAGCGCACGACGTTCGTCGCGACCCACGGCTCGTTCCACGGCCGCTCGTTCGCGACGGTCTCGGTCACGGGTCAGCCGAAGTATCGCGAGGGTTTCGGTCCGCTCGTCGGACCGGTCGAGTTCATTCCGTACGGCGATCTCGAGGCCGCCGCGCGCGTGCTCGACACTCGCACCGTGTGCGGGATGATCGTCGAGCCGATCCAGGCGGAAGGCGGCATCGTCGCCGCGCCCGCCGGCTATCTCGCCGGACTGCGGCGGCTGTGCGACGACACCGGTACGATCCTGATCTTCGACGAGGTTCAGACCGGCGTCGGGCGCACGGGCACCTGGTTTGGCCATCAGTACGATGACGTGGCCCCCGATGTGATGACGCTCGCGAAGGGGCTCGGCGGCGGGATTCCGATCGGTGCTGTCGCCTGCAGCGAGAAGGCGTCGCAAGGTCTCGCGGCGCAGGTCGGCGGTGCGGTGCCGCATGCGTCGACGTTCGGCGGCAATCCGCTCGCATGCGCGGCGACCAACGCGGTGATCGACATCATCGAGACTGAAGGCCTGATCGAGCGCGTCGCACAGGCGGGCCAATATCTCGGTGGCCTGCTGTCTGGTCTCGTCGACGAATTTCCGGGGCATGTCACCGATGCGCGCGGCCGCGGGCTGCTCCGTGGTGTCGCGGTCGCCGGTGCGCCGGCGCAAGTCACCGCGAAGTGTCGCGAGAAGGGCATGCTCGTGTCGATCGCCGGTGACAAGGTCGTGCGCTTCGCGCCGCCGTACATCGTCGAACGCGCGCAGCTCGACGAGGCCGTCGGCATCTTGCGCAAGGTGCTCGCTGAAGGCGCGGGGAGAGTGTGATGGCACCGCGCGGATTTCTCACGCTCGGCGATGTCCCGGTCGCGCAATGGCCCGCGCTCTGGGATCGCGCGGCGCATCTCAAGCAGCATCGCCTCGCGACCACGCTCGCGGGCAAGAGTGTCGCCCTCGTGTTCGAGAAGGCGTCGACGCGAACGCGCGTGTCTTTCGAGGTCGGCGTGTACGAGCTCGGTGGTCACGCGGTCGTGCTGTCGTCGCAGGGCAGCCAGATCGCGCGCGGCGAGCCGATCGAAGACACGGCTCGCGTGCTGTCGGGCTATTGCCACGCGATCGTGTTGCGCACGTTCGGGCAAGAGCGCGTCGCGGCGCTCGCACGCGCGGCGAGCGTGCCCGTGATCAACGGCCTCTCGGATCAGCATCATCCCTGCCAGGTCGCGACCGATCTGTTCACGGTGCGCGAGCACTTCGGGCGGATCGAGGGCCTGCGCTACGTGTGGATCGGCGATGGCAACAACATGGCGAATTCCTGGATCGAAGCCGCGGGCATGTTCGGCCTCGACCTCGTGCTCGCCTGTCCGGAGGGCTTCGCCCCCGATGCCCTGCTCGTGACCGCGGCGCGTTCGGCGCAAGCTCGCCTGGGGCGCGGCTCGATCGCGTTGACCACGGATCCGCGGGCCGCGGCCGCCGGTGGAGACGTCCTGTCCACCGACGTGTGGGCCTCGATGGGCCAGGAAGACGATGCCGCACGGCGCCGGGTCGCCTTCGTGGGATACTGCGTCGACGGCGCCATGGTCGCGCGAGCCGCCAAAGGTGCGATCGTGCTGCACTGTCTACCCGCGCATCGCGGCGAGGAAATTACCGGCGACGTTCTCGATGGACCGAGCTCCCTCGCGTGGATTCAGGCGGAGAATCGGCTGCACGTCGGCAAGGCGATCCTCGAACACGTTTTCTCGCCCAGCCCGCGCACGTAGCCGCCGGGGTGATAAGATCGGATCGTGAGCATACCGGCCGAGATCGCCGGGATTGGGTCGACCGCGCAGAGGGTTCGGGTGAGTCCGGGCTTCGATCCGCTGAAAGCCCAGGTCGGTCCTGAAGAATATTTTGTGCTGTCGCGCATCGACGGCAGCCAGAGCTTGCGCGATGTGTTGCTAGCGACGGGGTTGCCCCCCGAGCGCTGTGTCGCGATCGTCACGAAGCTGCGCTCGATCGGTGCGCTGTTGTTGCCGAACGAGGCCGCACCGGCGGCGGCCAAGCCGGCGCGCGCGGCGACCTCACCCGGTACCGCGACGGCCCGCACGACTTCGCCGAGCGGCGGCAGTCCACCGCTTTCTCGCGCCGCGAGCGCGCCACCCGTGCGCGCCCAGCCGGCTCGGGAGGCTCCCAAGATGGGATCCGGGCTGCGTGCCTCGGCATCGTCGCGCCCGGAGGCGGCGGAGGTACGGATCGAGACCCCCGATCCGGTGATCGACATCTCGCTCCCCGAACCGACGCAAGCCGAGCTCGCCGCGCTCGTCGAGGACATCCAGCTCGACGATACCGAGCGCCGGCGCGTGCTCGCGCTCGCGCGGCTCGCCGACGGGCGCGAGCCCTACAAATTACTCGGCGTACCGAGCGGCTCCGAGCCGATGACGCTCAAGCGCGCGTACTTCAAGCTCTCCAAGGAGATCCATCCCGATCGGTTCTACGGCAAGCGGCTCGGAAGCTTCGGACCGCGCATGGCGGTCGTATTCGAAGCGGTGAGCCGCGCCTACGCGAAGCTCACGAATCCAGATCGCGCGCGCGCGAGCGGAGCGCACCAAGCGGTGGCGACGAACGATCAGCCGCAGAGCCAGCAGGAGTACGCGGCCGAGCTATTCGAGCGCGCGTGCAGTGTCGAGGTCGGCGGGGAGGTTCTCGACGCGATGAAGCTGTTCGCCGCGGCCGTCCGCATCGATCCGCAAGCGAAGTATCTCCGCCGGGCGACGAGCTGTGCGCTTCGCGCCAATCAGCCGAAGACCGCGCTCGAGTACGCGAAGAAAGCGCAGACGCTCGCGCCGAACGATCCGTCGGCGATGCGGCTGCTCGCGACGGCCTTTCGTGCCGTCGGTAAGCTCGACGATGCCGAAGAGCTGCTCGTGATGGCGATGGCGATCAAGAGCGAGAACGACGTGCTCTCGGTCGAGCTGCGGAATGACCTCGCGGAGGTCAGGCGGCAGCTCAAGACCGGCGCGTAAGTGGCCGGCGAGCCGCGGGTTGCGCGCGCCTACGCCGTCCGGCCGCCAAGACTGCGCAACATCGAGCGAGACACCGCTACGACCGCGGGCTCGACCATTTCCTAGGCGCAGAAGCTGGCAATTACACGGAAAATCGAGGGAAAATAAGCCGGCTATGGCTAGTGACAAGGTGATCGGCATCGACCTCGGCACGACGAACTCGTGCGTGGCGATCGTCGAAGACGGGACGCCCTCCGTAATCCCGAATCGTGGTGGCTACAAGACGACGCCGTCCATGGTCGCGATCGCAGAGAACGGAAAGCGGTTGGTCGGTCACATCGCAAAGCGCCAGGCGATCACGAACGCCGAGAACACGGTCTACGCCGCGAAGCGTCTGATCGGCCGCAAGTGGGGCTCGGCCGCCGTCCGCAGCTCGCTCGAGATCATGCCGTATCGGATCGTCGAAGGTCCGCACGACGACGTCCGGATCATGCTCCGCGATCAGGTGTTCTCGGTGCCTGAAGTCTCCGCGTACATCCTCCAGGAGATGAAGCTGATCTCCGAGGAGTACCTCGGCGAAGAAGTTCAGAAGGCCGTGATCACCGTGCCGGCGTACTTCAACGACGGCCAGCGGCAAGCGACCAAAGACGCCGGTCGGATCGCCGGCCTCGACGTCATTCGCATCATCAACGAGCCAACCGCCGCGGCGCTCGCCTACGGCTTTGGCCGCAACATCGAGCGCAAGGTCGCGGTCTACGACCTTGGCGGCGGCACGTTCGATATCTCGATCCTCGAGATCGGCAATGGCGTGTTCGAAGTCATCTCGACCGCCGGCGATACATTCCTCGGCGGTGAAGACTTCGACCGCCGGATCATCGATTGGCTCGTGTTCGGCTTCGAGAAGCAGCACGGCATCGACCTTCGCAAAGACAAGATGGCGCTGCAGCGTCTCAAAGACGTCGCGGAGAAGGCCAAGTGCGAGCTGTCGTCGGTCAAGGAGACCGAGATCAACTTGCCCTTTATCATCTCGACGGGCCGCAACGAGGCGCTGCACCTGCAGACGATGCTGTCGCGCGAGAAGCTCGAAGAGCTGACGGGCGATCTGATCGAGCGCACCGTCGAGATCTGCGCACGCACGCTCGAAGAAGCCGAGATTCCCAAGACCGGCATCGAGGACGTGATCCTCGTCGGTGGCATGACGCGAATGCCGCGCGTGCAGCAAGCCGTCGCCGAGTTCTTCGGTCTCGAGCCCTGCAAGGGCGTGCACCCGGACGAAGTCGTCGCACTCGGTGCCGGCATCCAGGGCGCCGCGCTCACCGACGAGAAGAGCGAGATCCTGCTGCTCGACGTCACGCCGCACTCGCTCGGCATCATGATCGTCGGCGGCTACTTCCATAAGCTGATCGAACAGAACACGACGGTGCCGACTTCCGAGTCGCACGTGTTCACGACGGTCAAGGACAACCAGACCTCGGTGAAGATCCTCGTGCTGCAAGGCGAGAGCGATCGCGCCGAAGAGAACGAGCTGCTCGGCGAGTTCGTGCTGACGGGCCTCCGCCGCGCACCGCGCGGTGAGGTCGAGATCGAAGTGCAGTTCCACATCTCGGCCGACGGCATCGTCTCGGTCAAAGCGAAGGACCTCGAGACCAGCCTCGAGCAATCGATCACCGTGACCGCGACCTCGGGCCTCACCGAGGACGAGATCAAGAAGATGATCGACGCGAACAAAGACTACATGGTCGAGGTCAAGAGCGGCCAGGAGTTCGACAAGGCCCGCCACATGGCCGAGAAGGCGCTCGAGGAGATCGAGGCGCTGTTCCCGCAGGTCACCGACATCATCTCCGGATCCGACTTCGGTCAAGATGCGGTCAAGAAGGCGCGCGCGGTTGTCGACCGCACCCGGACTTCGATCACGGCCAAAGATCTGACGTCGCTCTCCGATGCAACTGAAGCGCTCAATCGAACGCTCAACATGTTCCGCGGCGTCGTTTCGAAGACGCGTGGATAACCACCTCCTAAGCCGTGCCTCGTAACGCGTCCGAAATCGACCGCCTGATCGAGGAGGGGCTGACGCGATACGGCGCCGGCGACGTCGATGGTGCGCTCTCGGTCTGGGAGCAAGTGCTGCTCACAGACCCGGGAAATGCGCAGGCCAATTCGTACGTCGACTACGTGCGCAATAACTACAACGTGCTGACCGGCGATCCGTCCGCCGATGAAGGCACCGCGGAGTACGGGTTCGGCGACGAGCCCGAGTATCAGATCGAGATCACGTCGGGGAATCTCGCGCCGGGCCAGGCCGCACCGCTCTATATGGATCCAAAAGACCAAGGCTGGTTCCTCGACGCCGAGCCGAATGCGGTGCCGTCCGATGTTTCCGGCGCGTTGACGCTCGAGCTCGAGCCCGCCTACAAAGACGAGCCGGCTGCGGTCGAGCTCGACGCCGGCGAGCCGCCTGGCGCCCTCGAGCTCGAAGCCGACGAGCCACCCGGCTCCGTCGAGCTCGAAGCGGACGAACCCGGCGAGCTCGAAGACGCCACGAACGCATATGCGCGAGGCGGTGCGGTTCCGGATCTGGACTTCGGAGAATCGACGACCAGCGAATTCGACGGCCGCAACGCCGACCTGACGCCTGGGTTCGGTCCGGAGGCGACGCCGGTCGGCTTCAACACGCAGGTCACCGACGTCAAGAAGCCGAACCTCGGGTTCGTGCAGGCGCGCAAGCCCGAATCTCCCGAGCTCAAGGTCACGTTGCGAACGCCGCAGGAGCAGCCCAAGGTTCCGCCGCGTCCGGCCGCGACGACCAAACCATTTGGCGACCTGATCGACACGTTGCCGAGCCCTCGTCCGGCCGGGCCGACGACCCGCGATCTTCCTGATGAGCGCAGGCCACCCGCGGTGTCAGGCGCGGCTGATACGCAACGCGGCTCGCCAAAGGCTCCGCAGGTCGGATCCGCGGACACGCTGCGTCCCGGCGCCCAGGCGCGCCCGCCTGGATCCGCGGATACGTTGCGTCCTGGCCCTCAGACGCGTCCGCCGGCACCGCCGCTCGGCGCCGCAGACACGTTGCGTCCGACCGCGGAGCCGCGTCCGCCGGGATCTCGGCCGACCCGTCCGCCGGAGATCATCGAGACCACACGCAAGAAGGCGCCCTCGGTTCCTGTTCCCGCGCAGTCCACGACGCGGCCTCCGGAGGAGCCGCCTCCGGTCCGAGCAAGCGATATCGCTCGTGCGCCGACCCGCAAATCGGTGCCGCCCGCTGCCGAAGACCCGACGATCGGGGTCGCACCGACGCGTGAATTCTCCGGCGCACCCACCCGGGAATTGCCGTCCGAGGCACTTCCTGCGGACAACGGGGGCGAGCCGCTGCCGCTCCTCAACGTGCCGACGCGCGATCTAGGCCTCCGTCCTCCCGGTCGAGCGCAATCTCCGACGATCGAAGAGGAAGAGCCGACGCGTCAGTCCAATGTCCGTCAGCTCCGCGACCACGGACAGGCCGAGACCAAGAGCGACCTCGGCGTCGTTGCCTTCGATCCGATCGATGCGCGGTCCGCGCAGATCTTACAGGAGGTCGACGCGGAGGGCCCGCCCGACGAGACCAAGGAAGATCGAACCAAGCGCCGGATCGCGTCGCTGATCGATCGTGCGCTCGCGTGGAATGGGATCAGCGACTACGACAAGGCGGTCGCTGCTGTCGATCTCGCGCTCTCGGAAGATCCGAACAGCGCGCTCGCTCAGAAGATGATCCATCGCAACCGCGACACGATCATGACGGTGTTCCAGAACTACATCGGCGACCTGCAGCGGACGCCGGTGCTCGCAAAGCCGCTCCACGAGCTCGGAAACGCGCCGATCAACCCGCGCGCGGCGTTTCTGCTGTCCCGCGTCGACGGGACCCTGTCGATCGACGAGCTGCTCGATGTCTCCGGAATGCCGCGGCTCGAAGCGTATCGGTATCTGTGTCAGCTGTTCCTGCGCGGCATTCTTCGATAGGTTCGCGGGATGGCTGACATTCGCAAGGTCGTGCTCGCCTACTCGGGCGGGCTCGACACCTCCGTCGCGGTTCGTTGGATCGCGGAGACGTATCGCTGTGAGGTCGTGTGCTTTTGCGCCGACGTCGGGCAAAACGAAGATCTAGAAGCCGCGAAGCGCAAGGCGCTCGCGGTCGGCGCGAGCAAAGCGGTCGTTCGCGACATGCGGCTTCCGTTCGTGCGCGATTACGTGTGGCCGGCGCTGCGTGCGGGCGCGCTGTACGAAGGTCAGTACTTGCTCGGGACGTCGCTCGCTCGGCCATGTATCGCGCAGGGACTGATGGAGGCCGCCGACGCGGAGCAGGCCGATGCGATCTCCCATGGTGCCACCGGCAAGGGCAACGATCAGGTTCGGTTCGAGCTCGCGGCCTACCACTTTCGGCCCGGCATCAAGATCATCGCACCGTGGCGCGAGTGGAAGTTCCGCGGCCGCCGCGAGCTGATCGACTACACGAAGCAGCATTCGATTCCGATCGAAGCGACGGCCGACAAGCCGTACTCCGTCGATCGCAACCTGCTGCACACGAGCTACGAGGGCGGCGTGCTCGAGGATCCGTGGCGCGAGCCCGATCCGGCGATGTTCCAGCTCACGCGCGATCCGCGCGAGGCCCCGTCGGAGCCGCGCGTCATCGAGCTCGAGTATGAAAAAGGCGATGCCGTCGCGATCGATGGCGTACGCCTCGGCCCGGTCGAGCTCCTCGCCAAGCTCAATACGATCGCGGGCGAGCACGGTGTCGGGCGCGTCGATCTCGTCGAGAATCGCTTCGTCGGTATGAAGTCGCGCGGCGTCTACGAGACACCGGGTGGCAGCGTGCTGCATGCAGCGCGCGCGGCGGTCGAGTCGCTGACGCTCGACCGCGAGGTCCTGCGGATTCGCCAAGACCTGATGCCGCGCTACGCGTCGCTCGTCTACAACGGCTTCTGGTTTGCGCCGGAGCGTGAAGCGCTGCAGCGCCTCGTCGATGACGTCGCGCAAGCGATCACCGGCACCGCACGCCTGCGTCTCTATAAGGGGGCCATCACCGTGCTCGGACGCAAGGCACCGCGCAGCTTGTATCGCCCGGACATCGTCACGTTTGAAGAAGATACGGTCTATGACCAGCGCGACGCCCAAGGTTTCATCAAGCTCAATGCGCTGCGCATGCGGATCCGGAGCGAGCTGGACAAGTGAGCCTGCTCGTCACACGCGTCACGAACGCGACGATAGCGCGCGTGGCCGCGCGGACGGCGCAGCTGCGAGTCGTCGACGGTCCGGACCGCGGCATGGAGCTCGATCTCCCTGCGGCCGGCGTCGTGATCGGCACGGACAAGGCGTGCGATGTCGAGCTCACGGATTCGTTCGTGTCGCGGCGTCACTGCTCGATCATCCCGACCGCGCAGGGCTTCGCGATTTCGGATCTCGGCTCGCGTAACGGCACGGTGATCGATGGCGTCGCCGTCGGCAAGGTCGTCGCGCCGCCCGGTGTCGCGATCCGGATCGGCAAGACCCTGCTGCAGCTCATGCCGGCCGACGAGGTCGTCGATATTCCACCGTCGGCGAGCGACAAGTTCGGCGCGCTCTACGGCTCTTCGATCGCGATGCGCCAGGTGTTCGCGATCCTCGAGCGTGCGGCGAAGTCGTCCGCGCCGGTGTTGATCCTCGGCGAGAGCGGCACCGGCAAGGAGCTGATGGCGCGCGGTGTTCACGATGCGTCGCCCCGCAAGGACGGCCCGTTTGTCGTGTTCGACTGCGGAGCTTCGACCGAGACGCTGATCGAGAGCGATCTGTTCGGTCACGTCAAAGGCGCGTTCACCGGTTCCGCCGGCGATCGGCAGGGCGCGTTCGCGGCGGCGCATGGTGGCACGCTGTTTCTCGACGAGATCGGCGATCTCCCGGTGTCGCTGCAGCCGAAGCTGTTGCGGATGCTCGAGGCGGGCGAGGTCGTCCCCGTCGGCGCGCGCAAGCCCGAGAAGTACGACGTCCGGATCGTCGCCGCGACCCACCGCGATGTGTTCGGCGAGGTCTCGCGCGGTGGCTTCCGCGGCGACCTGTATTACCGGCTCGCGGTCGTCGAGATTCACGTGCCTCCGCTGCGCCAACGCACCGGCGATCTCGCTCGCCTCGTCGCGGCATTTCTCGAGCGTGCCGGTGCACCGCAGCTCGCGTCGCAGGTCGGCGGCGCCGCGCTCGAGCGGCTCGAGCGTTATCATTGGCCTGGCAACGTGCGCGAGCTTCGCAACGTGGTCACGCGCGCGGTCGCGCTCGCGGGTCCCGACGATGATTTTCAATCGATTCCCATCGTGCTGCGCCCGACCAGCGCAGCTCCCGACGAAGGCTCGGCGTTTCGTGCGGATCGGCCGTTTCACGCGGCGAAAGACGAGCTCGTCGCGCGGTTCGAGAAGGAATATCTTCAGGATCTCGTTCAGCGCGCCGGCGGCAACTTGTCCCAGGCAGCTCGCATCGCCGGTCTCGAACGGAAGTTCCTCTACAAACTGCTCGAGCGCGCCGGCCTGCGCACGAAGGGCACGGCGGACGACGAAGCCTCGGACTAGCGCGACTGACGAATGCCCGCGGATCGCAATCCTTGGCGGACCTCGGCGAGGTTGACGGTTTCGTTCTCATCAGACACGGCGGATCGGACGAACCGCCAAGGCGCCGAGGCGCCAAGACAGATCCAAGTGGTTTTGATCGGACAAGTCATGTCGCCCAGGCGTGATCGATTCAATAGATCATCTCTTCCTCTGACCTTGGCGCCTCTGCGCCTTGGCGGTTGATCTGGGGCGAGCGCGGACCCGATCAGTCGAGCGGATCGGCGACTTCTTCGTGCTCGGGAATCGGCGCGCTGCGCGAGATGTCGAGGACGTAACGGACGAGCGTCGGTAAGTACTCGGACAGCGGGGGACACCGCAGCGTCGTTCCGGTCAGTGCCTGTGTCGTGTTCGAAGAATCGTAGTGGACGGTGTGATCGAGCATGTCGAGGAACGCGAGGGGCCCGCGCCCGAGACGCGACAGGCCCGGCGTCCGCAACACGGCTCGCGCGAGCGGCCGCGGAATGTGGCCGCGGGGCTTCTCGGTGTTCGCGTGCTCGGCGACCGCTTCGAACACGGCGCGTGCGGTCATCGGATTCGGATCGACGACATGGAAGGTCTTGCCCGCCGCACCAAGGCTCTTGGCGCTCTGCCACGCCGCATCGATCACGTAGTCGATCGGGACGAGATGGAGGGGGGCGTCGCCTCGCCCGAGCATCGGCAGCCGCAACCCGGAGGCGTTCGTCGCGATCAGCACCATCAGGTAGTAGGGGCCGTCGAGCTTGTCGATCTCACCGGTCTGGCTGTCACCGACGATGATCGACGGTCGCATGATCGTGATCGGTAGCCGCCGCATCGCAGAACGCGCGAGACGCTCGGCCTCGTACTTCGTGCGCTCGTAGGCGTTGTGGAATTTCTGACGGCTGTCGAGATCTTCTTCGTAGACGATGCCGCTGCGGTCGCCCGAGACCATCGCCGTGGACCAGTGCACCAAGCGCTCGAGTCGTCCCGCGTCGCGCGCGAGATCGAGCACCGTGCGCGTGCCGACGACGTTGACGCGCCGAGCGGTCTCGTCGTCGACGCCCATGAAATAGATCCCGGCGAGGTGGTGGATCCACGTCAGGTCCTTGGACAGCGAGCGGTACTCGGCGCTCGACAGGCCGAGATCCATATCGCAGACATCGCCGATCAAGACCTCCGCACGATCGTGGGCGCGCAGCGAATCGAGCAGGTGGTCGGCGTCGGCCGCGAACTTGTCGCGGGCGAGCACGTAGATCTTGGTGTCGGGCTCGGCGGCGAGGAGCTTCGCGATCATGCGCCGCGCCGTGAACGCCGGGAAGCCGGTGACGAGCGCGACTTCACGCGAGGTGGCCGGCGAGCTGCTCGGTTTCGATGAGGTCGCACTGCTCGGTGCGCGGATCGAGCCGTACTTGGTCTCGATCTCGGTGACGACCCGATCGACCTCGCGCGTCAGCGCCGGCAGATCGCCGGTGTTGTGGACGACCCAGGTCGCGACCGCGAGCTTGTCGGCGAGCAGCGCCTGGGCCGCGATGCGCGCGCGTGCTTCTTCGAGCGACAGCCCATCGCGAGACACGAGCCGCGCCTCCTGGATCTCGTTGGGCGTCGCCACGACGACGAGCCCTGACATCCCGGTGTGGGCACGATTCTCGACGAGCAGCGCGGCCTCGTAGAACACGACCTTCGCGCCGGCGTCGGCCCACGCGGCGATCGCGCGCTGGCTTGCAGCAGCGATCCGCGGGTGCGTGATCCGCCCGAGGTCGGCACGCGCTGCCGGATCGGCAAACGCGATCGCGCCCAATCGTTTGCGGTCGAGCTGGCCATCCGCGGTCAGGATCGCGGCACCGAAGCGGGCGACGAGCTCCGCGAGTGCGGGTTGCCCGGGCTCGACGACCTGGCGTGCGAGTAAATCGGCGTCGATCACCGCTGCGCCGCGCTCGACCAGCATCCGAGCCACCATGCTCTTGCCGGATGCGATCCCACCCGTCAACCCGATCACGTGCGTCACGCTGTTCCAGTTACCACGACCGGACAAAGGCGGGGTAGCCTGCATCCGTGATCGGCAAGCTTCCGCCAGCGCTCGCAATGGTTGCGGCACTCGCACCGTTTGCGCTCGCCTCACAACGTGATTGGACGGGGAGCGCCGCCTGCGGGAGCTGTCACCCCGCCGAGCTCGCCGCCTGGCAGATCACGCCGCATGCGATGACCCGCTCGCGGTTCGCCGCGCGGCCCGAGGCACGATGTCTCGCGTGTCATGGCACCGGCGAAGCGCCGGCCGGACGTGCGATCGCCGTCGAGGTCGGCTGCGAGGCGTGCCATGGGGCAGGGGCCGCGTACGCCGAAGACGACCTCATGCGCGATCGGCCGGTCGCGCTCGCGCTCGGCATGCTCGACCTCTCGACGCCGAAGTTGCGGGCGGCCTCGTGTATGCAGTGCCACACGCGCGCGACTCGGGGTAAGCCTTTCGATCCCACCGCACCCGTGCATCCGGTTTCCAAAGTCCATCCATGAGCAAAGTCAGCGCGCGCTTCATCATCTCGGCAGCCAAGCCAGACGAGTTTCCGGCCGAGGGCTCGCCCGAGATCGCAGTCGTTGGCCGCTCGAACGTCGGAAAATCGAGCCTGATCAACGCGCTGGTCGGAACGGCGATCGCGCGTACCTCGCGCACGCCGGGCCGCACGCGCCTCATCAACTGGTTCGAGATCCTTCACAAGTATCCGTTCCAGCTCGTCGATCTTCCCGGCTACGGCTACGCGGAGGTCAACAAGGCCACGCGCGACAGCTGGCGGCCGCTGATCGAGTCGTATCTCGCGACGCGAAAATCACTCGCGGGAGTGTTGCTGCTCGTCGATATCCGGCGCGGCATCCAGGACGAAGAGCTCGACTTCGTCCCGTGGCTCGAGCAGAAGCAGACACCTTTCGTCGTCGCGCTCACGAAGTCGGACAAGCTCCCGAAGAACAAGCGCATGCTCGAGGTGTCCAAGGTCAAGAAGGACCTCGGGCTCCGCCGCGATCCGCTTCCCGTCTCGGCGCAGGACAACGACGGCATCGACGCCGTGTGGCGTGCCGTGCTGGGCCTCGCCGAGGCGAAGAGTGGATGACCTCGCGATCGTGGCTGCGACGATCGCCGATCTCGACGTGCTCGACGAGATCGAACAACATTCGTTCAAGGGGGCGTGGCCTCGCGCGACGTGGCGGGACGAGCTCGATCGCGGGTGGGCCTATGTCGAGCTCGCTCGGTTGGCCGGTCACGCGCGTGCGTACTGTGACTACTGGGTAGTTGCCGGCGAGGTTCACATCCTCGCGATCGCGACGCACCCCGACTTTCGCGGCCGCGGCATCGGCAAGCGGCTGCTCGAGCACGCACTTGCGAGAGGCCGCTCGGAGCGCTGCACGCTCGCGACGCTCGAGGTCAGGCGTTCGAACGTTCCGGCGATCGCGCTCTACGAACGCGCCGGCTTCCGCACCGTTCACGTGCGCAAAGGCTACTACCAGGGCGATGGCGAAGACGCGCTCGTCATGCTCCTCGATCTGTAGCTTCGCCGGATCCAAGGCCTAGCCCACGGTCGTTGCGTCAGGAGTGTTCTAACGTCTTCCGCCGGCCGACGGGCTGCACTACTGTGGCAGCTCCGTGGACCATCCTCGCGCATTCGAGCGTCGCCTCGGGCGCACGTACCAGCAAGCGGTGCGGGCGCGGGCGGTTGTCGAGAACATGCCGGAGCTCGCGGCAGCGGCGCGCGAGAGAGGCGTGCAGATCGATCGGGAGATCTCGAGCGAGGGCGATGGTGCGAACATGGTGGAGCTCGCGCGACGGCTATCGCTGCGCCCGGAGCACGTCGAGCTGGTGTGGGCAGTGGTCGCATGCTCGATCGATGCACGCATCGTGTCGCATCTCGAAGCACTCGGTGGTGCACATGCTCGGCGGGGTCTGAGCCCGGCGGTGTACTCGATGCTGGCCGAGCTCGACGGCGATTCGGGCGCGCGGCTGGCACACTGGCTCGCATCGCCGAATCCGTTGGTCGGAGATGGGCTGCTCGTCGAGACCGAGCAGGTGTCGCCGGCGGCGCGGGCGTACGTAGCGTCGCCACGGCTCGTGAGCTTTCTGCTCGGAGAAGCGACCTCGATCGAGCCCCTCGTGACGGTGCGCGTACCGGAAGGCGTGCTGCACGATGCGGCGCAGAGCGCGACGATGCAGCGGCTCGCGGATGCACTCGAGCGCAGCGCTCGGCCGTTGGTCGTGATCGAAGGGCCGCTCGGATCTGGGCGCGTGACGGCGTGTGCGAAGGCGACCGGACGCGAGCTGGTCGTGCTCGATTTTTCTAAGCTCGCTATGGATCGGATGCGCGATTCGCTGCTCGCGCTGCGGCGTGAAGGATCGCTGCGTACGATCTTGCCGGTGCTCGCGAACGTCGATTACGCGCTTGGGGACGATCGCGAGCCTCGACGAGTGATCGGCGCGTTCATCGACAGCATCGACGGCCCGATCGTCGCGACGTCAACCGTGCCCGGCGTCGATCTGGGTACGAGCCGGGCGATCGCGCGAATCACCTGGGATGTGCCGGAGACCGGGTTGCGGACGGCATTGTGGACGAGTGCGCTGGAGTCGATCGGCGCCCCGATGAAGGGGGACCTGACATCTCTCGCACATCGGTACCGGGTCGGGCCGGCCGCGATCCGGCGTGCGGTCGAGTCGTTACAGATCCTACATCCAGCCGGCACGCCGCTCGGCGACGTCGAGCTGGCTCGAGGGTTGCGACACAACATCGCGGAAAGACTGGGCGGTTTGGCCACGCGCGTCGAGATCAACCAGACCTGGGACGACCTGGTAATCGCCGATGACATTCGCGACCTCATCTCGGCCCTGATCGGACGGATCCGGCATGCCCAACAAGTGCTCGATCGTTGGGGATATCGGCGGAAGATTGCGCGAGGCGCGGGCGTACCAGCTTTGTTCTCGGGTCCTCCGGGGACCGGCAAGACCATGGTCGCAGGCCTGATCGCGCGCGAGCTCGACCTCGAAATGTATCAAGTGGATCTCAGCAAGGTGACTTCGAAGTGGGTCGGCGAGACCGAGAAGAACCTCGCGCGCGTCTTCGATGCCGCGGACGAGGGGCACGGCCTGTTGCTGTTTGACGAGGCGGATGCGCTGTTCGGTCAGCGCACGAGCGATGTCAAAGGCGCCAACGATCGCTACGCGAACCTCGAAGTCAATTACCTGTTGCAGCGGGTCGAGGCGTTCGGTGGGATCACGATCCTGACGACCAACCTGGAGACTGCGATCGATACCGCGCTCAAGCGGCGGCTGGCGTCGCACGTCGTGTTCGCGACACCCGATGAAGACGAGCGCGCGCGGCTCTGGCAACGCCAGACCACGACCGGTTCGGCGCCGATTGACGACGACGTCGATCACCAGGAGCTGTCGCAACTGTTTCCAAAGATGAGCGGTGCGAACATTCGCAACGCGGCGATCTCGGCGGCATTCCTGGCGGCCGCCGATCACGCGCCGAAGATCACCCAGGACTACTTGATTCGTGCAGCCCGCGCGGAGTATCGCGCGATGGGCCACATGATTTCCGATACAGTAGCGTCGCGGGGCCAACCTCAAAGGAGCTTGTGAGATGACGAGACAACACAGCCAGTCGAACGATCAACAACTGGCACAGCAGCGTGGTGGAGAGGTCGATCTCGAGGCGGAACACGATCCTGCGGTGTCGCGTCGTGCCTCGAACGCAGGGCTCCAGCAGGAAGCAGGCCTGATTCCGCACGCGGACAAGATCCAGGCGTCGTTTGGGCCCGGTCACGACGTCTCGTCGATCCGCGCGCACGTCGGCGGTGACTCGGCGAAGCAGATGGGCGCGACGGCGTACGCGACGGGCAACAACGTCGTGTTCGATCGCCAGCCGGATCTGCACACGGCCGCGCACGAAGCGGCGCACGTCGTGCAGCAAGCGCGCGGCATCAATACGTACGGCGGCACCGGGGATCACGAGAAGCACGCCGATGCGGTTGCCGATCGTGTGGTCCAAGGCGAGTCGGCCGCCGAGATGCTCGGTGGACCGTCGAAGGGCGCGATGCCGGCCGGCAATGTCGTCCAGTTCAAGAAGGCGCCGGAAGACGCCGACGCAGCCGAGCGCAAGGAAGCGCACGAGACCGCGCGGCAAGGTGGCTACGCGGCCGTGAGTGCGCAACTGATTCACGTCGCGAAGCAGATGCACGAGGCGGCGGCGAGCATCGAAAACACGCGCATCCACCGCACGGACCTGCCGGGCGGCGTCTCCTCGCAGGCCGACGAGATCATGGCCGACTACAACAGAGTCAAAGGCGGCGTCGAGAGGCTCTGGAACGGGATTCCGGATCTCGATGCGGCCCGCAAGAGCCAGTTGCATCGCGATCTCGCGATGGTCGACGGCGCGTACGAGAAGTTCAAGTTCTCGGTGAGTCAGGCAGTCAACTACACGGCCGAGCACAACGTCCCGATGGGAATCCGCCAGGACGATATCCCGCAGATGCTGCTGACGATTCACAACAAGCTCGGCGTCGACCACATCAGCGACCTCGCCGCGAATAAGGATGCTCCGACCCCCGACAAGGGCCACGACTTCGCATCCGACGCGATCAAGGCGAACCTCGACGCGGCGCTCGCGAATGCGCACGCCGGGCGCACGGCTAGCAAGACCGGTGGCGATCAGCTCAAGATGGACGTGCGGCAGACCTCGATGTTCGTGAAGAACGCGAAGCAGGAGCTCGACGCGGCCGGTACCGGCGCCAAGGCGCATCATGGTCACGTCAGCCAGGTGGTCGCGGAGGTCGAGGCGCTCGAGACCGACGTCGGCAGCAACGACCTGCTGAAGGATCAGTACGCATCGCTCTACGCCGCGACCAAAGATCTCAAGAAGTACGCGAAGTGAATCGCTGGCTGCTGATCGGGCTTGTCGCGTGCGGTGGGCGGCCGGAACCGATCGCTCCGCTGCAGAACCATGGGGATTCTCCCCAGTTGCTCGTCGAGCAAGCGAAGCGCGAGCTCGCGAGCGACTGGCCGCTCGACTATCACCGGCCGTTCGCGCAGCCCGAGGTGGTCTCGCACGCCGCCGCAGCTTTTCTCGACGCGTGTCGCGCCGGAGATCATCCGTCGTGCTGGTATGCGCTGTGGCTCGGCGAGCGCACGGCGGCACCGAAGCTGGTCGAGAGTAATTGCCTCGCGGGCGACCAGCCCAGCTGTCGCGCGCTGCCTTCG
>JAQBQF010000032.1 GCA_028287115.1 Myxococcales bacterium | reverse complement strand
GACGACATTCCTCTTTTTCTACGACCCGATGACGGACACGGTCGTCGCGCTGCCGAAGACCTCAACCGTGAATACGGTGGCCGTCCGGACGAGTTTCTTCGACGCGAATGGTGATCTCTGGGTCTCGAACCGGAATAATCAGTACGGCAAGCTCGACGTCGAGAACCAGACCGTGGTCAATCCGGTGGTGCTCTCGGGGATACGACCGTCCACTCTGTCCAAGATGGGCTCGACGACTTACGCCATCGACCGCAATAATCCGCGGTTTGGAACCTTCGATACTACAAGCCTCCAGTTCACCTCCATCGCCCCTCTGGTTTGCTGCGGTTTGAATATCGTCAACGACGGTACGACGATGTACCTCGTCGCGCAGCAATCGATCTCCACCATCAACACTACGACCGGTGCACGGGGCACGACCCACACGCTTACCCCCGCGGGTCAAGAGATCAGCGAGATGCGGTTCCTGGGCACCACGCTGTACGCGAGCTCTGGACCGCGCGGCGGACCAGGCGGCGGTCAGAACGTCCTCGTGTCGATCAATCCCACGACCGGCGCAATCGCGACGGTCCACACATTCCCGGTTGGCACATTTATTTCCGGTCTGGAGGTCTTCAACCCATGATGAATCGAGCGCTAATTGCATTGAGCGTCACGCTCGTGACCGCCTGCGGCTCGGTCTCGAGTACGACCTCCAAGGCAGATGAGCCAACCATCGACCAGGTCACGCCCGATCACGGCCCCACACCAGGTGGCGCGACGATCACCGTAACCGGCAAGAACTTCAGCGGCGGTAGTCCGATCGTCGTTGTCGGCGGCAAGACGGCGACGAACGTGATGGCAATGAGCGACAGCATGCTCTCGTTCACGCTGCCAGCGGGCGATCAGGAAGGAGCGGTCGTCGATATCACCGTAGCCAATGAGAAAGGCTTCGGCGTCAAGGAACAGGCGCTGACCTATAACCTGCGACCCGTGATCATCGGCGTTACTCCGAGCATCGGAAAGGGTGCCGGCGGGACCATGATCACCATAACTGGTCGCGGGTTCCAGGCTGCGGAGGCGGGTATGACCACGGTAACGATCGCCGGTGGCACCGCCACCAATGTTACCGTTGTTGACGATAAGACGATCACTGCTCTCACCGGTGCGATCGCCGCAGGCACGAAGCCATTCACGCCGACTGATCTGGTCGTAACGAATACGAACGGGAGCGCGACTCTCAAGAACGGGTTCAAGGTCACGACGCATGGGTTACTCGTGATTGGCAACTCTTCCCGGGTATTTCACGTCGATCTCGCGACCGGAACGGTGACCGATATCGGAACCGTTTCGAACTCGCCGGCTTTTTCATCGGTCCACGCCTGTGCCGTCAACGTGGCCGGCCAGCTGTTCGCGGTGGCGCATTCTCAGGGCACACGGGTCGCATCGCTCGTACGCTGGGATCCGCTGACCGGAGATGTCACGGCGGTCGGGGCGATGACGGACACGACTGCCACGCCCCAGAACCATAACGTGTCTGCGTTGGTCTTCATCGGCGCCAATCTGTATGGCTCCAACACGACGGGCGGTGTGAATGCAGCGACCAATCGGATGGTCCAGATCGATCCGACGACCGGAACGGTGCTCCAGGTTACTGGTGGTGCCGCCATGGCGGTGAACCAGCATAACGCGCTAGCCCTCAAGGACGCTGCTACCGCGTACATCGTGGACATCGCCACGCAGTCGCTCGATACCGTGACGCTGGCGACCTCGGTCGTCAATACCGGGCTGCCTCTCACCGGCTCGTCAGCTGCGTTCCAGGTCCGAGGGCTCGTAAATATCGCTGGGACTCTCTACTTGATCGAGAGCGCAAATCCCTCGAACCTGTACACCGTCGCCACGGCAACCGGCGTGATGACCAAGATCGCCTCGGTCAACGCCAGCATCAACTCGATGTGCGAGACGCCAAGCTCGTTCTGATCGGTTGACCGCCCGCGGGGGTCTGGTATGAGGAGGCATGCGCCGGTTTGGCATATGCCTCCTCGTCGGTTTCGGGCTCGCGTTCGCGATGCCCCGCGCGAGCGCCGAGCCGCCGACCTCGCACGAGATCATCTACACGCGGCCTTCGGGATTCTGGACGTCGAATCGGCCCGCTGAAGGCGGTGCGTATCGGTGGCGCTTGCTCGGCATCGGCGGTGCCCTCGTGCTGACGACGGGCCTGCTGACGTGGCGCTTGATCAAACGAGCGAGTGCCTCGCGCATCGCGCGGTTCGGCGCACGACGCGAATAACGGCTCGATCGTCCCTCTAGCCGCCGGTACGCGTCGATGGACCTCGGGGCGTTCGCGAGGGATCGTTCCGTCTTCCGGCATCCTTCGATTTATGGTCTGGCACCGTCGCGCGAGACCATTATCCCGCTATCCGCGGTTGTTGAATCACCGACGTGGCGCGGGCTCGCGAAGTTTGCGGTAGAGCGTGCTGCGAGCGACGTCGAGATCCGACGAAGTCTTCAACGTGTTCTGATCGTTTTCGACCTAAACCTTTGCCATGTACTCTACTCGTTGCGTGCCAGTGACATCGGACGCTCGGTTCGCTCCGGTTCCAACATACCGGCCTCAACAATCGCGACGATTTTCTCTGGGCCAAACATCTTGCGCATCATTTCATCGGCACCGGGCAGCCCGGGCCGCCTCGGCTGTCCAATAGCCCACGAACGCAGATAGGCGACGAACGCTGATAGACGACATGTTCCAATGCTAAGAAGACAACATCTTCGACCTGTCTGCTTGGCCATTGGGAAGAAGCGAAGGCGACCTGGCAAGGACGCGTAAGACGGTGGAAGGCGAGCGGCGAGACACCCCGATTGCGATCATGTTCAACGAGCACGCGAGGATCACGGAGCCCGCGATCGCCGCGTGACGGCGCCGTCGAGGTTCCGATGTTCGGATTTACCGAGCGCTACAACCTGAGCGTCACCGTCGGCCGGCTCCAACGATCAAGGTGACCAATCTGCCGAATTCGAGTCCCGTCGTCTGCAAACGCGCAAGGCTTGAATGTGAAGCGGCGGGTGCGGCGAACAACGGCTCGAGTCCCGAGTAACAACCTCGGAAGTCCGTACTCCGGCGATCCGAATACGGGGCGAGCGAGCGCGTGAAGGAGCGTGTAGTACCGCCGACCGTTCGTTGAACGTCCGAAGTTCGGACGTTGATGCACTCGTCACGTCGAGCGTCGATCAGTCATGCGCGGTTAACCAGACGGTCATCGCTTGGAAGCTTGCCGAGGTGACGTGTTTGTAGTAGAAACGAATACATGGCGCACTACAAGCGGAGTCATGTGGTCAGTATTCGCCTGACACCTGACCTGCTCGAGGCTGTTCGGGAACAGGCGCGTCTCGATGGGCGCAGCCTATCGGGCGAGGTCGTCTCGATCGTGAAACAGCAACTGGCCACGCGCCAGGTGCGCCGTGGACAGCCCCACAAGATCACCGGATGGCTGGCTCACCTCGATGTTCCAGAGACCCACGAGGAGTTCCGGTCTGCGCGCGCTTCCGCGAGCGCCAAGCTCCAACAAGGCGTGCGCACCAAGGGTCGGCACCGGCGCGCATGAAGGAGTACGTCCTCGACACGCACACGTTCGTGTGGTGGACAGCTCGGCCCAAGCATCTCGGGCCTGCGGCGGCACGCGTCCTGCGGCAGGTCGATACAGGCCGCGCACAAGCGTGGATCCCATCGATAATAGGTATAGAGATCTCTCTGCTGGGCGAAGCCGGCCGCATTCGGCTCGGGGTTGCCGACCTCGAGGCAGCCATCCGTAGGAACTCGATGATCCGCATCTTGCCCCACGACCTCGAGCAAGCCCTCGAATTCGACCTGCTGGGGTCGTTGAGGGACCCGTTCGACCGCATGATCGTTGGAGCCGCACGAGCCACGAAACGCCCGCTCATCACGGCCGATGAACGGATCCAGGCGAGCGGCCTCGTCGAAGTGATCTGGGACTGACTTCGAGATCAAGAACCTGACCCCGACCATCGTCGTTCGCCATACTCGACATCCTTGCGGATCCGGCGCTTCGAGAAGAGTGCAACCACCTCGGATATCGTGAGCTGCGCATGAAACGACGTCGTGGTCACTGTAGGATCCCGGCATGGTTGGTCAACTCGCCGTGACCGACGCCATCGAGCGGATGATCGATCGCTACGGGCCCGCGGCCGTGTGCGGGGCGCTCGAACCGATGCTGTCGGCCGAACGGATCGCGAGGATCGACGAGGTTCTCGCAGCGCGACTCGGGTCGGTGGTGACCGTCGTCGAAGATACGTATGACCCGCACAACGCGGCGGCGACGATCCGGACGACCGAGGCTCTCGGCCTGCAGGAGCTCCACGTGATCGAGGCGAACGAGCGGTTTTCGGCGGCGTCCGGGATCACGCGCGGCGCGCACCGCTGGATCGACATGCACCGCTGGCCGTCCGCGGCGGAGGCAATTCCGGCGCTGCGGGCGCGAGGCTTTCGCGTGTTCGCGACGGCGCCGGGAGCGACGGCGAGCATCGACGACATCGATGTCACGTCCCCGATCGCGATCATGTTCGGCAACGAGCACGCGGGGATCACGGAGCCCGCGATCGCCGCGTGCGATGGCGCCGTCGAGGTCCCGATGTTCGGATTTACCGAGAGCTACAACCTGAGCGTCACGGTCGGGCTGGCGATGAGCCGGATCGCGGCGCGCAGACGCGGTTATATAGGCGCGATGGGAGATCTCGAGGAGGCGCGCCGAGTCCGGCTCAGGGCGCGATGGTTCGCGCTGCGGATTCGCGCGGTCGTCGGGATCGTCGACCGGAAGCTGGCTCGGTGATGTGGGCCTGGGGACACAGCCCGTGTGGCAAACCAGACGCAACCGAGGGAGAATGGCGGTGCCGAGGGCGTCGGATGCAAACACACAGCGGGTATCCAAGTTGCAGAAACCAGGAAGTATGCCGTCGGGCAGCACGATGAAGATGTGGTCGCGCAGCCGGGACACGGAGAGCGCTGCGCCCAGGAGCGGTGCGCCCAAGAACGCTGGCAAACCTGCCAAGTTGCAGAAGCCGCCGGTGACCCGGCGAGGCTTCAACTGGTTTCGGCTTGCCAAGTGGGTCGCGATCCTCGGGCTCGCCGGCCTCGCGCTGATGGCCGCGACGGTCGCGTTCGTGTTCTGGATGTACGGACGCGATCCGAATCTTCCGACGATCGGCAGCCTCGGCGAATACCGCCCGAAGCAGGTCACGACGGTGCTCGACGCGAACGACCGGCGGATCGGCGAGATCTTCACGGAGCGCCGCACGTACGTGCCGTACGAGCAGATCCCGCCGCTCGTGATCGACGCGTTCATCGCGGCGGAGGACAACAACTTCTGGACGCACGGTGGCGTCGACTATGTCGGCATGTTCCGCGCGTTCATCACGAACCTGCGCGCAGGCGGCCGATCGAAGCAGGGCGCTTCGACGATCACGCAGCAGGTGGTCAAGACGTTCCTGCTGACGCCGGAGAAGACGTTCAAACGCAAGATCCAGGAGATCATCCTCGCGCGCCGTCTCGAGCACTCGCTCACCAAGCAGGAGATCATGGCGCTCTACCTGAACCAGATCTTCTTCGGCCACGGCCGCTACGGGATCCAGGAGGCCGCGCGGTTCTACTTCGGCAAGAACGTCGATCAGCTGAACGCGGGCGAAGCGGCGATGCTCGCGGCGCTGCCGAAAGGGCCGAACGACATCTCGCCGCGGCGACATCCCGAGCGCGCCAAGGAGCGCCAGATCTACGTGCTGAACCAGATGGTCAGGCTCGGCAAGCTGACACCCGCAGAAGCGCAGAAGTTCATCGACGGGCCGATTCAAGTCGTGAAAGAGCCGTTTCCCGAGCTCGGGACCGCGCCCGAGTGGGTCGATCTCGCGCGCAAGGAGTTGATCGCGAAGAAGGGCGAGAAGGGCCTCGACACGCTCGGTGCCACCGTGCGCACCACGCTCGATCCCGGGATCCAGGCGATGGCGCAGCGCGCTTTGCAGGCTGGACTGCGCGCCGTCGACAAGCGTCACAGCATCGGCCGCGCGGTTCGATCGCTCAAGGGCGACAAAGCCGATCTCGAGATCGCGAAGCTCGCGAAGAAGCTGCCGAGCGGAGGGCCCAAGCGGGGCGAAGTCTACAATGCCGTCGTCACGGCGGTGCACGACGACGACAAAGAGCTCGAGGTCGATCTCGGCCACTGGACCGCCTCGGTCGCGCTATCGGGAGAAGAAGACGCGCGGTTCAATCCGCTCGATGCCGACGGTAAGGTGAAGCTGCCGACGGAGCGGTTCAAGGTCGGCGATGTCGTCGAGGTGATGCTGGCGAGCGCGGCTCCTAAGATCGAAAAGACGGCCGCGGCTGTCGAAGATGACGACGACACGGGCGGCAAGAAGCCCGTCGCAGAGCCGGTCGTCAAGCACGCGCAACATCGCGTCGCGTTCGCGCCGGGCCCCGAGGGTGCGGTCGTCGTGATCGAGGTCAAGACGCGCAAGGTCCGCGCGCTCGTCGGTGGTTATGCGTCGAAGGTCGCCGGCTTCAACCGCGCGACGATGGCCAAGCGCCAGCCGGGCTCGAGCTTCAAGCCGTTCGTGTACACGACCGCGATCGACTCCGGGAAGTACACCGCGGCATCGCGCGTCAATGACGCGCCCGAGGTGTTCGAGGAACATCCGACGTGGAAGCCGAAGAACTTCGAGACCGGGCAGTTCGAGGGGCCGGTGCTGCTCCGTCACGCGCTCGCGAAATCGATCAACACCGTGTCGCTGCGGATCGCGTACGAGGTCAAGCCCGAGGTGATCGCGGCGACCGCGCACAAGATGGGCGTTCAGAGCGAGCTGCAGACCGAGATGTCGCTCGCGCTCGGCGCGGCGGCGGTGACACCGCTCGAGATGACGAACGGCGTCGCGACGCTCGCTGCCGGTGGCATCGCGATGGAGCCGCAGTTCATCGAGGCGATCGAGGGCAAGCCGATGGACGCGCCGAAGGGCGAGCAAGTGATCCGTCCCGAGGTCGCGTACGTCGTGACGAACATGATGCAGTCGGTGATCCAGGAGGGCACGGGCGCGAAGGCGCAGGTGCTCCACATTCCAGTCGCCGGCAAGACGGGCACGTCGAACGAAGCGCGCGATACCTGGTTCATCGGTCTCACGCCCGACTACGCGATCGGCGTGTGGATCGGCTACGACGACAACCGGCCGATGGGACACCAAGAGCAGGGCGGCGTCACGGCGGTGCCGGTCTACGTCGACATCATGAAGGGCATGGCGCAACCGGCCAAGCCGTTCCCGCGGCCGCCGCATGTCGTCGAGAAGACGATCGATCGCGAGACGGGCCTGCTCGCACCCGAAGGTGCACCCAAAGGCACGACCTTGAACGAGGTGTTCGTCGAAGGCAGCGAGCCGACGGAAGTCGCGCCGAAAGCCGGCGAGGTCACCGAGGGCAGCTCGGTCACCGGAGACAACCGCGATTGAAAAGGTTCGCCGCCGCGATCGCACTGGTGGCGATCGGTGCTCCCGCGCGCGCCGAGGATGCCGCGGAATCCCCAAAGGGGGATGATGGGCTTCTGCATCAGCTCGCGAGCGACGTCCGCGCGCAGCTCGACGCGGCCGGTAGGGCGCACGCGCCGAAACCACCGGTTCCGATCGCCGTGAAGTGGAAGCCGCTGCGGATCGATACGCTCGATCTCGGTGCACCGGTTGCCGCGCTCGTCGCCGGAGATCTCGACCACGACGGCAAGAGCGAGCTCTACGCGGTGACCGCGCGCGAGGTGATCGCCCTCGTGCTCGCGGGTGGGCGCGCCAAGGAGCTCGGTCGTGTCACATTCGACGGTGAGCCCGCCGTGCCGGCGTCGCGCGATCTGGTGGGTGCGGCCGTGATCGATGGTGACGCCGTGCTCGCGAGCGTGTCGACGTACGCGCATGGCACACGCGCATCGTGGCAGGGCAAGACGCTGGTCGGTGCGCGAGGCGAAGCCGGCTTTGCGCTGTGCGCCGGCGAGCATGAGGCACTCGCGGCGGGTCGTAACTATTTCGGCGACGCGAAGACCGGGTTCTATGGCGTGCGGTGTCGGAGGGACTTGATCGATCCAGCGGGTAGACCGCTCCATGTCCGCGCGGTGCTCGAGCTCACCGGCAAGCTCGACGTCGCGGTCGAGTCGTGCGCGGCCGAGCCCTGTGTCACGAGCCACTTCGAATATCCAAACGTCGGCTTCGCGTTCGAGATCGCGGATGTCGATCACGACGGCAAGCCGGAGCTGATCTATTCGGCCGCGAATGCGCCCGGTGACACGGACGTCGTCAAGGTCGTCACGATCGGCGGCGACGAGAAACGGCCTCTGTTCAAGCGGAAGTTCGATGGCGAGGGCATCGCGGGGATTGCGGTGATTGCTGTCGATGGTGGCGAAGAGATCCTCGTCGTGTCGCGGCAGTTCGGGAGCTCGCGCCTCAATCTGTGGAGGCTCGATTGAGCGCCCGAGGATCAGATCGAACGCCAGGTCGCCAAGCCGCCAAGGTCAGAGACAGGAGACAAATTCGCGCTTCGCGAGCGGAGCCCGATCACGGTTCGCGCCCAGGCTTCTCCCCGGCAGATGAAACGCCAAGCCGCCAAGCCGCCAAGACTGGACATGAGAAACAAACTCGCGCTTCGCGCGGCGAGCCCGATCACGGGGATCGAACGTCAAGGCGCCAAGGCGCCAGGATCGGACACGAGAAACAAGTTCGCGCTTCGCGCGGGGAGCCCGATCACGGTTCGCGTGCTGGCTTCTCCCCGGAAGATCAAACGCCGAGGCGCCAAGGCGCCAAGATCGGACACGAGAAACAGGTTCGCGATTCGCGCGAGGAGCATGTTCGGATCTCGAAGCCGGCGACGCATTCTTCGAGCTGTTTCGCGAAGCGAACGGGGTTTTCTCTCTCCTACCTTGCCGGCTTGCCGGCTCGGCGTTCGACCCTCTCCCGGCCCAGCGCACCATCGTCTTCGCTAGGCGCCTTGGGGCCTTGGCGTTCGATCCTATCGGGTGCTCTGCTGGTTATCGCGATCGTCGGGTCGACCTTCGGAACCGCGCATGCCGAAGCGCGGCCGCACTATGGCGGCAGCGTCGAAGCGGCGTTGCTCGGCGCGCCGGCTTCGTTCGATCCGGTGGCGGCGCACACGCACGCGGAGACCACGATCGCGGGGCTCGTGTTCGACACGCTGTATCGCGCCGGCGCGGACGGGGTCATCCAGCCCGATCTCGCGGTCGGTGTGCCCGTCCTCGACGAAAAGCAGACGACGGTGCGGATCGCGATTCGCAAGGGCGTGCGATTCCACGATGGCACCGCGCTCACGCCGAGCGACGTCGTGCAGTCGCTCGAGCGCGTGCACGCGAGCACGAAGTGGCTGCTCGCACCGGTCTCGGCGATCCGCGTCGATGGCGATGCGGTCGAGCTGACGCTGCGGGCGCCGGTCGCTGATCTGATGGCGCTGCTCGCGATGCCGCAGACCGCGGTGACCAAGAAGGGCAGGCCACCGGGCGAGCGTCCGGTGGGATCCGGGCCGTACGTGCTGAAGACGATCAAGAAGACGCTCGTGGAGCTTCGCGCGTTCGATGACTACTTCGCAGGTCGCGCGTATCTCGACGACATCACGCTGCGCTGGTACGACACCGCCGACGGTGAGGCGCGGCGGTTCGAGACCGGCAACGCGCAGTTCTCGGCGCGTGGGGTGACGGCGTTCGCGAACGCGAAGCCGACGTTCGTCGCGGACGCCAAGCAGAGCCCGGTGGCGTTGCTCGTCTATCTCGGCTTCGGGCGCGCACACGCCGATGTCACCGGATCCGCGGCGTTTCGTCGTGCGGTCGACTTCGCGATCGGTCGCGATACCTTTAGCCGCGTCGGTTCGGGCGAGCTCGTGGTTCCGACGCGCTCGCCGGTGCCGGCCGAATCCGGCGGCGCGGAGCTCGACGCAGCAGGGCGTACCGGCGATCTCGACAAAGCCCGCGCGCAACTCGCAAACCTGCCGACGCGCAAGCTCGAGCTGTTGATCGAAGACACGCGACCTGACGATCGCGAGATCGCGGAGCGGGTGATCGTCGCGCTCGGCAAGGTCGGGATCGTCGCCACGATCACGGCGGTGCCGTCGAAAGATCTCGCGGAGCGCATCGCGAAAGGCACGAGCGACTTGTGGATCGGCCAGCTCGCGGCGCCGCTGACTCCGTCGAGCATGTGGTGGGGAGCGGCGTTTGCCGCCGGTAACGACGACTGGCCCGTCGCACAGCTCGCGGACGGCGCCGTCGATCCGCAGAAGGCGGCAGCGGCGTTCGCGGATCGGATGCCGATCGTGCCCCTGCTGTTTCGTGCGGTCCAGCTGTGGCATCGCACCGACATTCGCGGTGTCGGGTTCGACCGCAGCGGCCGGCCGTGCTTCGCCGACATGTTCTTCTTCGGCATGCCGGCCAAGAGCAAGCCATGAAGCTGCGTGGCCGGTTCACGCTGACGCTCGCGCTCGCGGCGCTCGTGCCGATCGGCGTGGCCGCGGTCGTCACCACGCGCGTGATCGCGGCGAGCTACCGCGCGGACTACGAGGCGAACCGCCACGAGGCGGAAGTCACCGTGAATGCGAAGCTCGCGGATCTCAAGCGGTCGGTCACCGAGACCGCAAAGGCGCTGAGTAACCGGCAGCACTACTTCGGCGGCACGATCTTGCTCGATCTGCCGAAGTCCCACGGCAATCCCGACAAGGAGACTCGGGACCGGTGGGCCCAGATGGCGGCGCCGCTGATGACCGCGCTCGCGCTCGATATCATCACGGTGACCGGCCGCAACGGCGATATCTTCGTCGAGCCGCAGCACCACACGAAGGTGTTCGACACGAACACGAACGTCGTCAAGCGCGCGGATCTCGCGGGCGACGCGTACTTCACGCGCGAAGAGATCTTCGTCGGCGCGGCGCCGGAGACCGTGCTCGTCGCCGAGGCGGCACGAAACTCCGAGAAGGAGCAGGGGTACTCGGTCTCGCTCGTCGTCGGAAAACGGCTCACCGAGGACGTGCTGGCGTCCGTCCGGCGATCCGGACGCGTCGACGCGCGGCTCGTGAGCGCGGACGGCAAGACCGAGATCGAGGGCAAGGAGTGGAAGCAGCTCGCGAAGACGGCGCCAATCCCGATCGGGTTGAAGGACGAGAACGGCATCGAGATCGCGCGGATCGAGATCGCGGTGTGGGACGGCGGGCTCGACGCCGTGTTGCGCGACGTGACGATCACCTCGGCCGCGCTCGCGGTAGGCGCGCTCGCGGTCGTCGTGCTGATCGGGCTGTTCGTCTCGCGGCGAACCGCGAGTGATCTCGATCGGCTCGTCGAGGGCTCGATCGCCGCCGCGCGCGGCGATCTCGATCACCGCGTCGCCGTGCGCAGCAAGGACGAGGTCGGCGCCGTCGCGAACGCGTTCAACTTGATGATGGAAGATCTCAAGACTTCGAAAGAGCGGCTCGTGATCGCCGAGCGGATCGCCGCGTGGCAAGAGATCGCGCGCCGGCTCGCGCACGAGATCAAGAACCCGCTGACGCCGATCCAGATGGCGATGGATACGCTCAAGAAGAGCTGGAAGAAGAAGCACCCATCCTTCGACGAGATTCTCGAGGAATCGACGACGACGGTGTTGCAAGAGGCCGATCGTCTGAAGCACATCGTCGCCGAGTTCTCCGACTTCGCGCGGATGCCGAAGCCGGAGTTTGGACGGATCGATCTCAACGAGGTCGTCAAGTCATCGCTCGCGCTCTATCAAGGCGCCGCGCCTCTCGAGATCAAGCTCGATCCGAGCATCGGCGAGATCGACGCGGACAAGGACCAGCTCAATCAAGTGCTGCTGAACCTCGTCGAAAATTCACGCGATGCGATCGGCGCACGCGAGGGCGGCAAGATCACCGTGAGCACGCGGCGCGGCGAAGCGAACGATCGCGCGTTGCTCGTCGTCGAGGACAATGGGCCGGGCGTGCCGGCTGACCTCAAAGACAAGGTTTTTGCGCCGTACTTCACGACGAAGCACGCCAAAGGTGGAACCGGCCTCGGGCTCGCGATCGTGCATCGCATCGTCTCGGATCACGGCGGCCGGATCACGATCTCCGAGGCGCCCGGCGGCGGTGCGCGCTTCAGCATCGAGCTGCCGCTGCGCAATGGCACGGCATTGTTGGCTTCGCGGATCTAGCCGCGATGTTTTGCCCGCGGGGCATCAACGGCCGCTGCTGATAACGACCAACCAGATCGTACCCATGAGCGGCCCGTTCAGAGCACTCTGGGCCACTCCGACTCCAATGGAACGAATGTGTTGACCGTCGGTCAGCGCCTTTGCATCGAACAGATCGAGATCAACAAGGGTCTCGACCACCACGTGTGACCCTCGGAGCGAGTTTGCTTCCTGAAGCCACATATCCTCGCGGCGCCAACCGACTGCAAGGCCTGCCGCAATACGCTGTGCAACTTCGGACGTGCTGTCGCGGACGTACACGCCTTTGTGTACGTTGATGATTCTCTCGATGATCGTCGCTTTAGATGCGCGTCGTCGAGCGGCATTGGGATCTCCACGTAGATCAAGGCGACGTAGAGTCCGTGTCCGGCGTCCGGGGCGATTCCGACGCCGAGGTGCGTCGCCGCGGACATCGCGACGTTCTCCCGTTCTCTCGGGTCGTTCAGGATGTACTCCGCCGCACGCCCGAGATCGTCGGCGTGGAAGACGGTCCAACGAGCGACCGCCGGCGCGATGCCCACGGAGCGCAGCCGATCGACCGGTTCCGTCAGGTCAGTGACGGGTGCGCTCGTCTGCGCAGTGCGTCCAACCTCCGCATAACGATGCGCAGCCACTGCTAGGCGTGCGTCCTTCGACAGAAGCTGTAGATGAGCGAACCGCCGCTCGCGGTTGATGATCGCCGTCAGGCGGCTCTCGGCATCCGCCGCGGCAGAGATGCCGTCTAGATTCACGCTAGGCTCGACCTCGAACCACGCGGCTGGTGTGGTGCTGGAGTAGATCGGAAACAACGCGAGCTGCTCTGAAGCCGTTGCCGTCGTCGCGTCGATCGAGACCCATTGCTCGCCAGCGGTGGATCCGCACGCGATCGTGCTACGGAACATGCCCGCTTTGTCGACCATCACGGCTGAGCGCGTGCGCCGAGCGTGTTCTGTCATGGTCATCCGCAGATCGTAATACTTCGAGTCGAGCGCCCCCGCGACCTCGACGCTCGCAGCGGTCGACCGCGGAAAAGGTGCGAGCACGACTCCGGCTGTGTACAGATCGATCGCGACGACTGTATCGTCGGCGAACCAAATCCGATTCGCGTGTTCGAATGGTGCAACGTACCCGCGAGTTGCAACGTGAGGTCAGCGACCAGGTGCTCCTGCACCGCCCCACGCACCACCGCAACGCGCTGCGCCGGTTCGATGATGCCGTGGGTTCGAAGTGCGAACTCGATGAGAGCAGTACTCGGAGAGCCACCGCGCTTCACGACATCGGCGACCGCCGCGCTTGCGAGATCGAGCCGCACGTCGTGCGTGAGCGCGACATTGTGGATGAAGTCGCGTAGTCCCACGAACAGCTCATTGGAGGCAGTGCTCGACAGGGCGGCGGTGGGCTCGTTGTAGTCGCGGGCTGCGTGTGTAACCGGACCGACAACGATCGGCGCCGCGATCGAGTCCTGAATGGGTTCAGGATCGCGTTCGATCGGCGCAGGATGGCGCTGGAGCGGTTCTGGGGAACGCGCGAGCCGTTCAGGATGGCGATCGAGCGGGGTAACAGCTGCGGGCGCCACACAACCGGTGACGATTGCGATGACAGCGCCCCGGAGCATCCAGCCATATTGTTGCACATGGTAGTTGTGCCGGGCTGAAGGACACGAGCACGCCAGTTGCGAAATCAGACAATCCTCATACTGTGCGACAAACGATCGGGTCGACACTGGTCGTATGCGGTGGGTTGCGTGGGTCTGGTTGTCCGCCTGCCAAATCTAGAGATCAATCTGGCGACGGGGGTGCACGATCTCACGACGAAGCTCGAGCCGCGATACGTGGACGCGAACGTCGAGGTGGTCGATCTGAGCCCATTTCCGAGGCTCCCTCCTCATGGTGGTGGATGCGTGATGATCGAGGCGACGTGGATACTTAATTGAGCATAGGGGGTGACGAAGTGTGGACTCGGCGTGTTCGTCGCAATTAGGAGAGCCATTGTCATGAATTGTTGAGTGGCAATCGATCTGTCAGAGGGGAGTGCTATAGATTCTTCATGGATGAAGACCTCGTCTTGTTGGGTGATCGGATCGCGGAGACGGCAGCGCATCTAGATGCGGCACTGCATCGGCTCCTGACCGACCTGCGTGAATTCGATCAAAAGGGCGGCTACTACAAGGTGGGCGCGAAGACCTGCGCGCATTGGATGTCGTGGAGGGTCGGGTGGGATCTCGGAACGGCACGCGAGCACGTGCGCGTCGCAAGGGCTCTCGGTTCGCTTCCTCTGATCGACGAGGCGCTGCGGCTTGGCCGGTGTTCGTATTCGAAGGTCCGGGCGATGACGCGGGTGGCGACCGCGAAGAACGAGCGATTGCTACTTTGTGACGCGCTCCTGATTACGGGTCAGCAGCTCGAGAAGGTCTGTCAGAAATATCGAATGGTGCAGCGATATTGCGAGGTGAACAAGCCCGAGGACGATGAGGTCCGCCGGTACGTTCGTCGTCGCACACAGGCGGATGGCATGGTGCGAATCGAGGCCGTGCTGCATCCAGATGAAGCTGCGATCGTGTGGGCGGCGCTCGATCGAGCTGCGAAGGACATGGCCCGAGGAGTGAGCCCGGAAGATCTGCGAAGTGAAAGTTCGCTGACAGGCGAATTTGATTCAAAGGACGTTCCCGCGGGAACGTCCGGACTTCTGCTCGCGCCTGGCGACGAGCCAGCGCGGCCGACTCACCTGCCTTTGATGCAGAGCGAGATCAACGGCGGTGATGACTTTACGCGACCACGCGCGGACGCCTCGGATTGCGAAGACAACGAGAAGGGCCTTGCACCCATCCAGGAGTCGCTGGCGTGGGAGCCCCACCGATTGGGGTCGCATGCTGGATGGCGATCCAGCGCCTCGGTGATTCGTGAGGACCGTGCTTCGACGGACGTTGCAGTAGCGGATGACCATGACTTCGAAGACGAAATGGGGCCGTTCATGCCGCAAGCCGTGGCAGAGATGAGAGCGCGAGAGCAACGGCTGAAAGAGCTCGCCGCGGAGAGGCCGAAGTTCAACCGCGCTGATGCCCTGGTGAACATCATGCAGCGCTTTGCGTGCGGAACCGCCCAGGACTGCAATCCGATCGAAGTGATCGTCACGATTCCGGCGAGCGCACTCAAAGAGGGAGTCGCGCCGAGCGTCGAGAATATCGGATGCCTGCCCGACGGTGATTGCATCCATGGCGACACTGGGCGTCGCCTGGCTTGCGATGCCGGAATTGTCTGGATGGTCGAAGACGAACAGGGGCAAGCGCTCTCGGTCGGCCGTCGAACGCGGGCGATCCCCGCCGCGATCAAGCGTGCGCTGATCAAGCGTGACCGGACGTGCAGGTTCCCCGGTTGCGACAATCGGCTCTATGTCGAGGGGCATCACGTCGTCCATTGGGCTGACGGCGGCGATACCGCGTTATCGAATTTGGTAATCCTGTGTAGTCATCACCATCGGTACCTTCACGAGTACAAGTATCGAATCGAATTCGAGGCCACCTCTGGCGAGCCGATGTTCTTTGATCCGCGAGGCCGACGTGTCGAGGAGGTGCCAGCACCGATCACGCATCTGCACCTCGGGTGGGACGCCATCGCGAATGCGAATCGGGATCTCGAGATCACGGCCGAGACGAACGAGCCCGGGTGGGACGGCAGCCCAGTTCCGTTCAACGATCTCGTGGGTTATCTGAGCGAGGTCGATAACGATCACCGTGCACTCGATAGTTATTACGAGGATAGCCTCTTGGTCTTGGGAGCGATTGCTCGCCGTCGCTAGTCATCGGAAAATGCGTCACAACCCGATCGAGCTGGAGAAGACGTGGAGTCTCGATGGGATCAATGCGAGAGACTTTCTACGAACCCATGTGCCAATTGTACCGCGTTCTGATCTGCGAGAGGATGTAGCCGCGCGCGTTCCAACGTTGCAACGTATCGTCGCTTCGCATCGGGTTGTTTCGTCCCATTGATAACTCGATTCAGCATCCAAACGGTCTGCGCCGTGGGCTTTCTCTCCACCGACTCGACGAGTTTGTTTTCATATCCCCTCCCATAGAAGCGTTCCACAAAGTGGACGAGAGGACCGGGCATTCCAAAGTCGCTAGCAGGATGCTCCTCTATGAACCGCAGGACTGGCTCGACCGTCTCAAAGCCGGCACCAGCGGCAGACCATATTTCGGTAAGTTCTGCCGTGCGCGCTGCAAAGTCTTGCACTGCGGCGAGGTTCTGAAGTTGGTCAGTGATTTCTTGAGCTGTCATGGGTTCAAAATCCGTGTCTCTTCGCGTATTCGATTGCCAATCTATGCAACCAATCGAGTGGCTCGGCCGTTCGTCGGCACGTCACCTCGTCACCAAGCCCGCTTCCTGAAGCAGTTTCCTTCCGGCGTCTCGCCCCGCCATGCGGAACGCAATGAAGCTCGAGTCCACCGGGTGAGGGTGGAGTGAGACAATGCGCAAGGCGAAATCCCGCAACGGAAACGGATCGCGGTGAGCACCATATCCAAGACACCAAGCACGGCCGCTCGCACGTAGTCCTCGCCACCAACTGCCAAGGGCTCTGTCGGACCGCTGACCACAAACTGCGCGGCTGGCTCTGCCTCGACCACAACCCGGCCATATTTGCAGCGCGGTCCTGTATGTGCCTCCCGGATGCCCTGGACACGGAGTGCTCGAGGCAACTTCGCAGATCGACGCTCGACGAGATCTCTGAGCCATGATTCCAGATTCATTTGGGCCTCGCGCTGGATTCGAAGTCCCGTGCGCCGGTAGGCAGTGAGTACGAACGCTGCTGCCCGTCAGGGTAACGCATCCGGAACCGCTGCTGATCGGCTCGCTGCTTGTCGCGAGTCGTGCTCCATCGCGGCTTTGAAGTCATCGTCCAAAGGGCGTCGCGCGGTGTCGCTCGCGCTGGATATTCGAACGCCGCCGGCGGCTTCGTGATCGTTGTCCTATCACCTACCGCTTTGGTCCGCGGAACGTGCTGGGCCGCTGGATGGCGACCGCGTCAGCGATCCATGAAGCTTTGATGCCCGGCACTGGACTGTCACAACGCGAACACGCGAGCGCGATCGGTCGAGGGGGGACGGCTACTTCGCGCGAGCGGCGATGTCTTCGCGCAGCTTCGTGAGCATGTCGGCGGCGTCGCGGCGCTTGTCGGCGGTCACGAGCGATTCGTTGATCCGGATCCAGCGGTAGCGCGGCCACAGATCGATCGTCGCGTCGTCGCCCTTGGCGGCGTCGAGAGCTTTAAGCTGGCGACCGACGCTGCCGTAGAGACCGGCGAGTACGGTCGCGGTGGGCGCCTCGGGCAGGGTCGGCGATTTCGGCGCTGCCGAGCCGGTGCCCGCAGGCGGTCGCGGGCGAGGTGCGGGCTTGAGCGCGGTGACGCCGGCATCGACGGGACCGGCGGGGACGGGGACGTCCAGGATTCGATCGTCGCGCGTTGCGATCGATGGCTCCTCGAGGGAGACGCTGGCATCTGCGAGCGCGATTACAGGCGCGGAGGCAGGCTGTCCGCGGCCGTGCAGCGCGAGCACGACGATGAGCAACGCGATCGCGAGCGCACCCGCGGCGAGCGCGACGTGCTTGCGTCGCAATGGGCGAGGGGGGATGAGCACCAGGTCCTCGAGTGGCAGGTCCTGCGTCGGTTGCGCGACCAGGTCGCGGGTCGCGATGTGCTGGGTCGGCTGGATGCCGAGCACGAGCTTGTCTTCATGGCTGTACGGTGGCTCCGAGGCCTTCGGCGCGCGCGGTAGCTCGGGCATCGGGACACCGAGCGCCTTGGCCGCGGCACCGCGATGATGCTCGATCATGTCGAGGAGCTCGCGCACGGCGGCGGCGGTGGGCGGTCGGTTGTCTCGGGTTTTCGCGAGCAGCTTGTGAACGAGCTGCTCGAGCAGCGGATCGACCTGGACCGTCGGAACGCGGACGCCCATCGGCGGCGTCTTCGAGAAGCTGTTGGCGCGCGCGATGTCGACACCGGTGCCTTCAAAGGGTAGGCGGCCGGTCAGCATCTCGTAGAGGATAAGGCCGAGCGCGAACAGGTCGGCGCGATGATCGAGTGCCTCGCCGCGCGCTTGCTCGGGCGCCATGTAGTGCGGCGTTCCGATGATCAGCCCCGCCGTGGTCAGCCGCTCGTTCGGATCGGAGGAATCACCGACGTCTTCACGGACGATCGCGATCCCGAAATCGACGATCCGCGGCGTCTCGTGACCGTGTGCATCGCGATCGACGATCACGTTCTCGGGTTTGAAGTCGCGATGGATGAGCCCGACGTCATGCGCGTGCTGGAGCCCATCGCAGAGCTGGCGCGCGAGCTCGATCACGCGCTCGGCCGGCATCGGAGATTCTTGTTCGATCAGCGTCGCGAGGCTCTTGCCCGGCGCGTGCTCCATGACGAGGTAATGGAGGCCATCGGGGGTCTCGCCCACATCGACGACGCCGACGACGTTCGGATGCCCGAGGCGGCCCGCGAGCTCGGCCTCGCGCGCGAACCGACGCACGACCTTGGGGTTCGCGAGGAGCCTGCGGTGCAGGATCTTGATCGCGAAGATGCGGCCCATCTTGACGTGCCGCGCGCGATACACGGTGCCCATCCCGCCGTCGCCGAGGCGACCGTCGATCGCGTAGCGTGACGCGAGCACTTGCCCTACCAACCCCTCTGAACCTGTCCCCATCACCTGTCCATTTAAGCGTGTCATGGCTTGCAAAACCATCGGGTCAGCCTCGGGTACTTCGCTCCCGATCTAACGCGCAACTTGCCGGGCAACCGACAGAAAAACTCTGAGTACGTTGGCTATGCCTGCGGAATTGCTTCCGGGAGCCAAACGTTGGATGAATGACCCATGGCGAAGCTGGCACCCATCGAAGGCTGTCTCACCGCGCTCGTGACGCCGTTCAAGAGCGGCAAGCTCGACTTCGAAGGGCTCGCGAAGCTTGTCGATTGGCAGATCGAGAACGGGGTCGACGGCATCGTCTCGGTCGGTACGACGGGCGAATCCGCGACGCTCGACGTCGACGAGCACGTCGCCGTGATCAGCGCGACGGTCAAGGCGGCGCGAGGCCGAGTACCGGTGATCGCGGGAGCGGGCGGTAACGCGACGAGCGAGGCCTTGCAGCTGACGAAGGCGTCCGAGGATGCAGGCGCGGATGCGTTGCTGCACGTGACGCCGTATTACAACCGGCCGAATCAGGAAGGGCTGTACCGCCACTTCGAGGCGATCGCGCGATCGACGAAGCTGCCGATCATTCTCTACAACGTGCCTTCGCGCACGGCGTGCGATCTGCTGACCGACACCGTCGCGCGGCTCGCCGACGAGCCCAACATCATCGGGATCAAAGATGCGACCGGGAACCTCGTGCGTGGCAGCGAGCTCGTCGCGAAGGTCAGCGATCGCATGACGATCTTGTCGGGCGACGATGGCACCGCGTTTCCGCTCTATGCGATCGGTGCGCGCGGCGTGATCTCGGTCGTCTCGAATGTCGCGCCTCGCGAGATGTCCGAGATGTGGGACGCGGCGAAGGCCGGCGACTGGGAGCGCGCGAAGAAGCTGCACTACAAGCTGCGCCACCTGAGCCAGCAACTGTTCCACGAGCCGAGCCCGGCTCCGACCAAGGCCGCGCTGTCGCTGCTCGGCCGCTGCTCGACGGACGTTCGGCTGCCGCTCGTGCCCGCGACGAGCAAGCTGGTCGAAGAGCTCCGCATCGAGATGCGCGCGCAGGGACTCCTGTGACCGCGCTCGTCTGTGTGCTCGGCGCCTCGGGCCGAATGGGGAAGGCAGTGATCGAGGCGGCGACCGGTCGCATGGACGTTCGGATCAGCGCGGCGATCGATCGCGCGGAGTCACCGGTGATCGGCACGCAGGTCGCGCCGGGACTGACCGCGCGGGCGGATCTCAGCGCCGGGCTCGAAGCCTGCGACGTCTACATCGACTTCACGTCACCCGAAGCGACCCGGGCCGCTGCCCAGGCCGCGACGCCGCTGCGCCGCGCGGCCGTGATCGGCACGACGGGTCTCGACAAGGACCACGAGTACGCGATCTCGCAGCTCGCCGCCGTCGCACCCGTGGTGGTGGCGGCGAACTTCTCGCTCGGTGTCAACATGCTGCTCGGTCTCGTCAAGCAGGCCGCGCGCGCCCTCGGCAGCGACTGGGATGCCGAGGTGGTCGAGACGCACCATCGCAGCAAGCGCGATGCACCCTCGGGGACGGCGCTCGCGATCGCGCGTGCGATCGCCGACGGTCACGGCAACGACTACGATCGCGTCAAGCGTCACTCGCGCGACGGTGATATCGGGGCGCGGCCGCGCGGCGAGATCGGCGTGCATTCCGTGCGCGGCGGCGACGTCGTCGGCGAGCACGTCGTCTCGTTCTTCGGCGGTGCCGAGCGAATCGAGCTCGCCCACCGCGCATCGTCTCGGTCGATCTTCGCGGCCGGGGCCTTGCGCGCCGCGGCCTGGGCCGTGGGCAAGCCGGCCGGCCGTTACGACATGCTCGATGTCCTCGGCCTGAAGTAGTGCTAGGGTGCTCTCGTGACCGCGACCGAACGCATCACGATGGTCGTCCTGAACGAGGACGGGTCTCGGGACAAGTTCACGCTCTCCTCGTGGGTCGGAATTCCACGCAAGCACGAGCTGATGTGGATCGGCGATGACCCGTACATGATCATCGAGGTCGAATACGCCGTCTCCGAGGGCTTCTTCGGGGCGCGCAGCATCGATGCCGCCGGCGTCTACGTGCGCCGGCTGACCAAGGACGAGCAAGACGCGGTCGCCCGCAGGCTCGCGAATCCGGTCCGCGGCAAAGACGAGCAGCCGTTCCGGCCTTGACGGGGCAACAGCCCGCCCGCACGACCGGCATAGATGCCGGACCAAAGCCGGTCTTCACACGCTGCCGCCGCAACTCGTAGGCGATCCCAGCGGGACGGTGCGCCACGTGTCGCAGCCGCGGCGTTCTAGCTATCACCCGTGATCGAGACGATGCGGATGAGCGGGCGGCGGCCGTCGATCGGGTTAGAGGCCTGCGGCCGCGAGCTCCGTCGCGAGGCCGTTCAGGAGGGTCGCGAGCTTCGGGTGCGCGGCCTCGAAGCCGCTCGCCACGCGCTCGATTCGCTCGTGCAGCGATCGGAGGTTTGCGTGCTCCGGCTGTTTCACGGCGAGCTCGATCGTCTGCCTCATCCGCTCGATCTCGTCGCGCGTCGCCGGCGTTGGCTGCGTCTTGCCAAGCTCGGTTTGAACCTGACGAACTCGTTCGATCAGCTCGGGCTTGGGCATGCCTGAAGTGTTCCGCGGTTTTGATCAGTGCGCTACTACGACATCGTATGTATTGCCGCCGACCCGGTAGTACTGCCACGACCGGTCGAACGTCACTGCGCCGAACAGGTTGATCAGAATTCCGATGATGATCAGCGCCTTCGCCACGCGACCGAGAGGCCGAGCGCCGATCGCCAGCAACATCACCAAAAACACCGTGTAATCGAGGCTGAACCGATAGCCGAACTGGACCCAGCCCGAGTTCATGTAGAACAGCGACGGAATCGCGACGCACGCGACGGTGATCCACAGCGTGCGATGCAGCGGATTCGTCTCGCGCGGCCACAGCAGGAGCAAGAACGCGGGCGTCGTGATCCAGAGCGCGAGGCCGTGGCCGCTGACCTGCACCCACGGCTTCTGGCCGAGCCAATCGGGAAGCAGGGTCAACGCGACGGTCAGGTTGCGGGACAGATAGTGATAGTTCGCGAGGCCCCACTGCTCGATCTGCTGCTGCTGGCGGACGTCGAGGAACGTGTGCCCGAACTCGGTCGGTGATTCGAACCGGATGTAGTTGTAGATCATGCCGGCGATCGCGAACACGGCGACCGGGATCGCGAACCGGAGGAGCGGTCGGCCATAGGCTCGAAGCACCGTGCGGCGAGCATCGCGCAGGCCCGCGCGCCCTCCGTTGACGCGCCATAGCTCGAGCACGAACAGCGGGAACATGAACGCCATCGGCGTGCGCGTGAGCGCCGCTGCGCCGAGCGCGATGCCTGCGAGGATCGGGCGCTTCGCTTCGATCGAGGCCCATGCATAGGCGAGCGCCAGCACGAGCCCGATGACCTGCGCCGTGTACCAGACCTTGCCCTGCACGCACGCGAAGAACGCGACCGTGCCGAACGCGAGCGCGGCGACGAGCCAGAGATCCTCGCGCTCGGTGCGTTTCGACAATCCCGCGGCAGCGAGGCGGCGCAGTACGCTAAATGCGAGCGGCAGGATCAGCGCCGCGATCAGCAGCGTCGGGATGACGTCATTGCCATCGCGGCCGGAGATCGCCGCGGACGGCAGCATCAGCAGCGTCGGCAACGGCGGGAACGACATGTACCAGGCGAGGCCGCGCGATGACTTGACGCGTGCGATCGGGATGTTGTCGCCGTGGAGCGGATGAAACAGCGGCCGCGTGCTCATCCGGCGCCCGCGTACCTCAGTGCCGTCGTCGAGAGCGACCGTCTCGATCTTTGCCCAATCTGCGTCGACGAACGGCGGCTCGACATTGGTGTGACCGTGCAGCCACGCGTCCGCCTGGACGACGAACTGCGGCGCCTGCGATTGCTTGCCGATTCGATCCCAGGCGATCGCGCCATAGGCGACGAGCCCAAGCGCGAACAGGATCGCGTGAAGTCGGTAGCGGGCCACCTGGCGCCACTATATACGGTCGCGCCGGTGCCGCTGTAGGGCAGGCCCCAGATTGGCGCAAAGGCGCGAGGGACGCAAAGTTCGGACAAAGCAGAAGTTGCTCCGGCGGCCACGCTCGATGAGCGGGAGAGATCTCCGGTTGCCGTCTACCGCCTTGGGATCTCGGGAACCCCGCGATTCGCGCCTGGAAGATCGAGCACCGCTTCAGAGAGGGGCCGCAGAGCCGCAACCAGATCTGAATGGGAAGACCCGAGCACGAGAATTCGATCAGCTCCCTTTCGTTGCGTCGTCGCGCCCTTGCGGTTCGGTCCGCGCTCCGCGCGAATGCAGCACAGCGAAGATCGGGTCACACGTTGATCTCGTCCTCGACCACTTGGCCGACGATCGATCTGGCGCCGTCCAAAGCGCTGCCGCGCATTCTCTTCGGCCGGTCGAGCTCGATGGTGGACGGCTCAGCGCCTTCTCCTTCGGTCTGACGTTCGCGGCTCGTGTCCTTGCGGTTCTGGTGCATCTCCGGCTCGCTTGACCGCGCCGGTTTGCGGCCTTGCGACGGTCGTCGTGGTAGCGTGGCCGCGGTGTCGACGAGACCGTCGCCGATCGCCGTGTTGCCGGCGCTGCTCCTCGTCAGCATCTCGCTGTGGGAAGTTTGCTCCACGCGGCACGCCGCTGATGCGACGCCCGATGACGCGGCCTGGAATCGCGCGAGCGAGATCGTCCGCGCGGGTTATCGGCCCGGTGACTTGATCGTGTTCGCGCCGGACTGGGTAGATCCCGTAGGCCGGCTGCACCTCGGTGACCTGATCCCGATCGACATGGCCGCGCGAATGGATGCGGCGCGCTATGGCCGGATCTGGGAGCTCGCGATCCGTGGCGCGCATGCGCCGGAGGTCGCGGGGCTCGAGCCGGTGTCGAGCAACGATGCAGATGGCGTCGCGGTGCGCCGCTACGAGCGCGCGCCGGTGACCGTGCTCGCCGACGTTCGCGATCTGGTGTCGACGGCGAAGACCGAGAGTGCAGGACAGAGCGGGCCGACCCTCGAGCTCGCGGAGGTCGGGTTCGCGCCGCATCGCTGCATCCAGGTGATCCCGCAAGCCGGCAAGCCGGTCCGGATCACGTTTCCGCAGCTCGCGCTCGGCTCGCAGCTCGTCGGCTACGTCGGGCTCGCCGATGTATTCAAGCGCCGCGATATCCGCGCGCCCGGAAAGCTCGAGGTCGAGCTCGATCACAACGTCATCGCGAGCGCCGAGCCCGGCGTCGACGACGGCTGGGTCCGGTTCGAAGCGACGACCACGCCAGGCGCGGCCGACCTGACGTTCATCATCAGCGCGACGGCGGCGGATCGTTTGATCTGCTTCGCCGCGGAAGCGCGCAAGTGAAGGTCCAGCCGCGCGTGATCGGTTGGCTGCTCGCGCTCGCGACGGTCGTCACCGTCACGATCAATCAGCGCGACGTCGGGATCGCGCGCGACGAGGTCGTCTATTTTTCTGCCGGCACGCACTACGCCGACTGGTGGCTCGGCCTCGTGACGTTCGACCACGGCTTCGGCGGCGACCGGATCAAGCGCACGTTCGAAGAGAATCACGAACACCCGCCGCTGATGAAGACGCTGTCGGGGCTGTCGCATCGCGTGCTCCACGACAAGCTCGGGATCGCGGGGGAGCTCACCGCGTTTCGATTTCCGGCGGCGGTCCTCCACGGTGTCCTCGTGCTGCTCGTGTTCACGATGGCCTTATCGCTGTGGGGTCTCGCAGAGGCGGTGATCGCGGCGCTGTGCTTGTTGCTGTTGCCGCGTGCGCTGTTTCACGCCGGGCTCGCGTGCTTCGACGCGCCGATCATGACGCTTTGGTTCGCGACGGTCTACGCGTACTGGCGCGCGCTCGTGACGAATGCGAAGTGGCCGTGGCGCGTGGGTGTGGTGTTCGGCCTCGCGCTCGCGACGAAGCACAACGCGTTCCTGTTGCCGTTCGCGCTCGGCTTGCACTACCTCGTCGTCGCGTGGCGTGCGGGCAAGTGGCGCGGCCTCGTGCAATTTCGTCCGCGCGTGATCATCTCGCTCGCGGTGCTCGGCCCGCTGACGCTGTTCGTCGTGTGGCCTTGGTTGTGGCTCGAGCCGATCGGACACGTGCAGGAGTGGCTCAAGTTCCACATGACGCACGTCCACTACAACTACGAATACCTCGGGCACAACTGGAACGCGCCGCGGTTCCCGTGGCACGTCGCGCTCGTCACGACGCTGCTGACGATCCCAGTCGCGACGCTCGCCGCGAGCGCGCTCGGTGCCGGCGTGTGGATCGCGCGCCGCAAGACCGCCGCTCTCGAGCACGCGCCGGTCCTGCTGCTCGTCCTGTCGGCCGGTGCCTCGCTCGGACCGTTCTTCCTCGGCTCGACGCCGATCTTCGGCGCGGAGAAACACTGGATGCCGGCGCTGCCGACGATCTGCATCGCCGCGGGCGTCGGCGCGGTGTGGGCGGCACGGCGAGCAGCGAGCTACCTCGCGGCGTTGCGTCCGATCGGCGAGGCCGTCGCTCATCTCCCTCGGAGCATTCCGCTGCATGATCGGATCGCGGTTGGACTGGTTGCGTCGACGTTGGTGCTCGCGGCGGCGACCGAGACCTTCACCGCGCAGCCGTACGCTCTCACGGGGTACAACGCGCTCGCCGGTGGTGCGCCCGGAGGTGCGGACCTCGGCATGAATCGCCAGTTCTGGGGCGTCGCCGCACGCGGCGTATTGCCGGAGATCGCGAAGCAACCACCCGCGCGCGTCTACTCGCACGACGCGTCACCTGCATGGGGCTGGTATGAGAAGCTGGGCCTTCTGCCGTCCGGCTATCCCGACGCCGGCTGGGAAGGATCAGGTATCGCGCAGAGCGGGCTCGCACTCGTGATTCACGAGAAGCACTTCAATCGGCACGACTACCTGATCTGGAATGCATACGGCACGGTGCAGCCGATCTACGTGCTGCGCGCCGACGGCGTGCCGATCGTGTCGCTGTATCGACGCAGCGTGTCGGTACCACCAAACAAGTAGTGCAACTCGCTCCACCACCTTGTCCGGGATTCGCCCCTAAGTAGTACTTGTAGTGTCTGACCCTTACTTCCGCTGAAGTCGCCTAAGGATTGGCCCACAGCCACACGTCGTCGACATCGAGGTGACCGTTGGTCGCGTCGTCGACGAGCACGAGCGTGCCTTGCTTGCCGCGCAGATCGCTGACGTCCCAGGTTTGCGGGCGCAACGTGTCGCCACCGGGAAGTGGTGCCGCAGCGCTACGTGCGATCGCGCCGTCGACCCACAGCTCGACGCGCAGCTTCGCGCCATCGGAGCTGCCGCCGAGCTTGAGCGTCATGCGAGCGCCGTCGATCACGAACGTCGGCGAGGTCACGCGGCCCGTCGTCGCGTCGCCGCCGCTCATGCTCGTCGCGAACCGCTGGCCCGTCGCGCCGATCACGAGATCCTGTCCCGAGAGTGGCTCGCTGATCGGGCCGGTACCCCACGCGGGACCCGAGCGAGTCCAGCCATCCCAGGTCGCCATCTCGAAATCGAACAGCACCTTCGCGCCCGCCGGTGGCGTGCTGACGAGCGCGGGGATCCAGATCGAGTCCGGTGCGAGCGGCTGATGCGAGACCACGCAACCGGCGCCCGTGAACAGCCGCGGCTGCTCGTCGGTCGGGAGCTTGATCGCGGGCCGGTAGTACTTGCGGATCTCGGGGAGCTCGGCAAACAGATCGCGATTATCGAGGACGAGCGAGGCGAACCGATGATCGCGCAAGCCTTCGTCGAGACCGATCACGGTTCGGGTCTGGCGCGCGGTCACGTCCTTGACGCCCATCCGATGCACGTGCGGCCGCTTGCCCGCGAGGAAGAGATACCAGGGATGCGAAGGCATCCAGACATCGCCGTCGAGCGCGGCCATCCGCGCGATCAGCTTGTCGCCGGCGGCGACATCACGCTCGGTCGGAGTGAAGTCCGCCGGCTGCCACCGCGCGTTCCACAGCGTGACCCCGAGTGCGAGCACCGCGATCGCGGCAGGACCGTTGACGACCAAGGTGTGACGGGGGCGCGCCGCCCACAGAATGCCGACGCACGCGGCGAGCGCCGGAATCGCAGCACCCGCGGCGAGTGCGCCGTGGAGAAACGCCGGCATGTACGCGTTGAAGTGCGCGAACTCGGTGCCCCATCCGATCGCGCCCGTGATCGTGGAGACCGCGAATGCCGAGGTCCACAGCAAGAACGGCTTGGCCTGGCGTGGCAGCTCGCGCCGCAGGCCTTCGCCGGGTCGGCGCAGCCACGTGTACAGCACGATCACGAGCGTGACCGCGACGATCGTGGTCATCGCCGGGAAGTGCCACAGGATGTTGCCGAACGACTTCCAGAAGCGATCCTTGTTGAAGTCGTGCGCGCTGTGGATCTTGCGGACGTAGGTCCAGAACCAGCCGTCGGTCGCCGCGTTGAAGATGCCGGTGAACCCGAGCCCGATCACCGCCGACACCGCGATGTAAGTCGCGGCTCGCCGCCAGTTGAGGACGGCGACGATCGCCCCGCCGAGCGCGACGTAGAAGATGCCGGTTTGCTTCGTGAAGAACGACAGCGTGAGGATCGCGGCAACGGCAGCGACGCGCACGTGCCCGGCCAGGCCTTCGCCTTCCGGCGTCCAGCGCGCGGCGGCGGCGATCCCGCCGGTGACGATGAACAGGAACAGGGCGTCCGCGCGAACGATGTCGTACCAACCTTCGACGTACGGATAGATCGCGGCGAACAGACCGAGTGCGAGCGCGACGCCGGCGTACGCGGGACCGCGCGAGATGTGGCGGAACCGCGGCGAGGCGATCGAGCTCGCCGCGATCACCGCGATCCCGACGAGCGAGAGCACCGAGATGATCCGGCCGATCTTGTAACCGAGCCCGAAGATGTTGCCGAGCACCGCGAGCAGCGCCGGATAGAGCGGCGTGTAGAGATAGGGGATGAACTCGATCGACGGCGGCGGATACAGGCTGTGACCCGTGTGAAGGCGCAGCGCGTGATGCAGCATGCCGCCTTCCATCCACTCGAGGTCGTACGGATAGCCGATGCGCCCGGCGATCGCCGTCACGAGCAGCACGCACTGGTACAGCGCGGGCGCGGCGAGCGCGATCCAGCCTAGGAGGCGCAGCCCGCTCTTCGTGCGCTGGTTCATGGCGTCACCTCGATCGTCGCGGCGTCGACGGCGTTGTTGTCGACGCGCGCGTTCGGTGCATGAACAGGCGCACGCTGATCGCCTTTGAACAGGCCGACCTTGAGCGTGTACGTCCCGGCGGCGCCGTGCGGCAGCGTGACGGTGGTCTTGTAGCGAACGTAGTCGCCGGCTTTCCAGATCTCGAACGGCCTCGTTGGCTGCTGGTCTGCGTTGAGGAACGCGTGATTCGGCCCCTCGACATGACAGAACAGCTTCCAGCCGGACGGGAACGGAGCGAGCGCCTGCCAGGTCCAGGTCAGCGTGATCGGCTCTCCGGCGTGCGCGGTCTTCGGCGCATCGAGCGCGAGCAGGCGCACGGAGTTGCCGAGATCTGCGTCGACCGGCGCGGCGATCGGCGGCCGGCCGGGCAGTAGCGCTTCAACCGCGCCGACGGGAACTTGTTCGGCGTCGTACCAGCGTTCGAGCGCGTGGCGTGTGTCCTTGCATTCATCGTCATCGCCGGAGAGATCTTGGGCCTCCATCGGATCGAGATCGATCCGGTATGACTCCCAGCTCGTGTCCGGGCTGACGTTGTAGATCACGTGACACTGCTTGCTAACGGCCGCTCGCATCTCGTGATTGCCCTCGAACGATAGCTGCTGAAAGATCGTGCGCTCGCGATCGGCGCCCGCGATCACATCGACGAGCGAGCGCCCCATCATGTCCGCGGTCGCAGCGCCGCCGGCGAGGTTGACGAGGGTTGGCAAGATATCGACATGCGCGGCCGGTGTGAGAGCGCGGCGCGGCGCAAGGCCAGGCACGCGGACGATCAGCGGGACCTTGGTTTGAGCCGAATACAGATGATACCCGTGGTTGCGCACGCCGTGTTCGCCAAAGCCCTCACCATGATCACCGGTGACCACGACGACCGTCTTGTCGTAGAGGCCCTTCGCACGTAACTCGTCGAGTACGCGCCCGATGTGCAGATCGGTGAACCGGATCTCGCCGTCGTAGAGCGCGACCTCGTCGGTGCCGAACGACGGAACTTCTGGGTGCGGTTCGTACGCGGCGTGCGGATCGTAGTAGTGAACCCACAAGAACCAGCGGTCACCGACGTGCCGGGTGATGAAGCCGATCGCCTTGTCGGACTGCTGCCTCGACGACGACCCGGTCGACTTCTCCGGGCCGTTGATGTCCCGGTGCAAGGACTCGTCGTTCTCGTATTCGTCAATGCCCTGGTTCATGTGGCGCACGGGATCGAAGTACCAGAGGTTCGTGAATGCCCCGGTGACAAAGCCGAGGGGTTTGAGCGATTCGGCGATCGTCGTGGCTTCTGGTCTTAGTCCTGGCCAGCGTGGGGCGGTGGTGTCGTAGTACACGTCGAGCGGCAGGCGACCGGTCAGGATCGCCGGCATCGAATAGCGCGTCGAAGGCGCGTGCGCCCAGCCGTTCTCGAACAACGTGCCGTCTGCCGCGAGCTTGTCGAGGTTCGGCGAGGTCGCCCGCGAATAACCGTAGGCGCTCAGGTGATCGGCGCGCGTCGTGTCGATCGTGATCAGGAGGACGTTGAAGCCGGGTGGCACCGATGGTGGTACCGCGGTGAACGCCGTGTCTTCGTGCACGCGCGGGCCGGCATCGCCACCCATGCAGTTCTGATCGATGCCGTCGCCGGGAATGTCCGGAGCACCTGGGTGGATCGCCGCGTCGGAGTCGTTGCAATCCCCGCCGCCGAGGAACCGCGAGAAGCCGTCGTGATCGCGATCGAACACGTTGCGCACGTTGCGTGCGATCGGCCCGCCGAGTCCGGTGTACGCGATCGACGCCTTGATCACCGAGGCTGATCCACCCATCGCGAGCGTCGCGATCGCGAGCATGAGCGCCAGGATCGCAGCGATCACGATCGCACTCGCGAAGTTCAGCGCTCCGCCGACGACGCGCTGCAACAGGGAGCGCATTCGAGCGGTCACTCGCGTGATCGGCCGCCGCACGCGCTCTTGCAATCGCAACAGCGGCTGCATGGTGAAGCGCGCCGGACCGACGCAAGGGATCGCGAGGATCGCGGCGACCACGGCGACGACCGGACCGCGGAGCGGCAAGATGCGCGCGGTCGCCCAGTCGTGGTGGGCCCACGCCGCCAGCCCGAGCGCGACGAGCAGGCCTGCGGTCACGAACGGTGCCCACGGCGACGCGATGAATCGCACGCGCGCGGCGACGGGACGCAGCGCGAGCTCGACCCCACGGCCGATGATGAACGCCAGCACCACGGCAACACCAAGCGCTCCGAGCGCGCCCGCCATCGCGACGATGATCAGGAGGCCGACCACATGGCGATCGGCCAGCGCCGGGACGAGCAATCGATACGCGGCCCACAGGCTGACCGCGACGATCGGGATTCCGGCGATCACGAGCGCGACTCCGGCGACCGTCTCGCGCGGATCGCGGGCGCGCCTCGCCTCGTGGTCGGCGAACGCGAAGCGCAGGAGATCGCCAAGGCGGGTCGCCCGAGACATCACGAGCAGGAACGCCGCGATCACGAGCCCGACCACGGCACCCACGGCGCCATGCGAGATCGCCGTGTACAGCACGAACCGCAATCGGCCGGGCACGCCCGGCACGAACTGTGCGGCGGGAGCCCACGACCACACGGCATCGATCAGCCCAGCGGCCGCGCCCGCGTACAGGCCGGTCCCTGCGCCCGTGCCCAGGACTTCACCGAGTGGCCTGGGCGTACGCGGCTCCATCGATCCCCGGCAGGTTACCATCCCGCCGACGCGGTATGGTCCCGGCGGTGCTGACTCGCTTGGTCTCGGGGCGGTGGCTCCTCCTGGGAGTGGCCGCGATCGTGCTGGTCGTGCACTCGCTCGCGTACAACTTCGTCACCGACGACGCATATATCTCGTTCGTGTTCTCGCGCAACCTCGCCGAGCACGGAGAGCTGTCGTTCAATCTCGGTAGTCCCGTCGAGGGCTATACGAATTTTCTGTGGACCGTCGTGCTCGGGCTGCTGATGGTCGTCGGGATCTCGCCCGAGTGGTCCTCCCGCGTGCTCGGCACGATCTGCGCGCTCGTGACGCTGTACCTGGTATTTCGAGTGGTCGAGCGGGCGCTGGGGCGTCCTACCCCGTGGGCTGCGGTGCCGGCGTTGTTGCTCGCGTCTTCGTCGGGGTTCGCGTGCTGGACCTCGGGCGGCCTCGAGACCCAGCTGTTCACGATGCTGTTCGCGATCGCGCTCGATGGCTTCGTCGAGGCGCAGGACCGACCGCGGGCCCTACGGCGCACGGCCGTCGCGCTCGCGCTATCGGCGATGACGCGCCCCGAGGGCGTGATGATCTCCGCGGTGCTCGTCATCGCGTACTTGCTGATGCCCGCGTTCAGGGTCGTGCTGCGCCGGTTCAACCAGAGCTCGCCACCGCCGGAGCCGAAGGCGTCGGGGTTTCGCTACGGCGACCAAGTGATCGCCGCCGCGCTGTTCCTCGGAATCTGGGCGCCGTGGTTTGCGTGGCGCTGGTGGTACTACGGCTGGCCGTTCCCGAACACGTACTACGTCAAGGCGGCGGGGCCGTGGTCGAGCCCGCAGCTCGCGCATGAGATGCACAAGGCCGGCCTCTATTACATGTGGGTCTGGCTGCAGCAGACCAAGCTTCTCTACGCGTTACCGCTCGCGATCGTCGGCCTGGTCGGCGTTCGCCCGAAGACGCCGCGGTTCACGCTCGCGGTCGCGTGTGCGCTGCTGGTCGCGGTGTACGTGCCGTATGCGATCAGCGTCGGCGGCGACTTCATGGGGCTCCACCGCTTCATCATGCCGCTGTTCGTCGTCGCGGCGATCGCGGTGACACTCGGGCTCGAGTGGATCGCCGCGCGGATCCCGGAGCGCTATCGCAGAGCGGCATCGGTGGCGCTGCCGGTGCTCGTCGTCACCACGTTTGCAGGGACGCAGCTCGCGCTGACTCGCGAGAGCCTGCAGCCACGCAACCTCGCCAACGATCACGGGATCGATACGCCGGCGTTCTTGATCGTCTACACCGAAGATCGTGCCGCGATCGGTCGCGCGATGGCGGGCTGTTTTCGTGACGACGACTTCAGCATCGTCGGTGGCGCCGGCGCGCAGCCCTACTACGGCCGGATGCGTGGCATCGACGTGTTCGGGCTGGTCTCCGAACGGATCGCACACGAAGAGCCGCGGATCCGGCCGCGCGCGGGGCACACGAAGTTCGGATCGGATTCACTGCTCGCGCAGTACGACCCGGCGTTCGTGTTCTCTTGCTATCAGATCCATCGCGCCGCCGATCCACCGCCGCAATTGCCGTGCGCCGGCTACTGGCTCGCGCACGGGTACGAGCAAGTCACGATGCACGTGCCGGGCATGAAGCAAGACGGCGAGTACTACACGTTCCTCGCGAAGAAGACGCGCGGCTTCCAGTGTCCGGGGCGCGTGCATTGAGGTCGCGTGCGTTGCTCGCCCGCTACTGGGGCGCGATTCCGTTCGCGCTCGCGATCGGGCTGTTCGCCTTGCGCGCGTGCGTCGTGACGCCGCCGCTCGACCGACTCGCGATCGTGGCCGGCGATCCGAAAGATCCACCGGGAACCACGGCGCGCGCGGGCTCGCTCGAGATCGTCCGTGGCGGCCCGGTGATCGTCGGGTTCGTGAGCCCGAGCACCGCGCGGCTCTCGGTCGCCGGGCACGAGCTCGTCAGAGACGGCGTCGTCAAGGAACGCATCGTGCTGCCCCACGGACCGGTCGCGATCCGGTTCGCCGCGCCTCCGGGCGCACGCCTGGTCTGGAGCCCCGTCGGCCGCCGCGGCGATCCCGAGTACGTGCCGGTGAGCTCGCTGTCGCCGGAACCACCGGAGCGCGCGCAGTTCGGCAGTGACACCGGCGCGGCGCCTTTCGACGGCGTGATCGCACTCGCGCTCCTGCTCGTGGTCGTCGGAACGTTGCTCGTGCTCGTGCGCGATCGCTTGCGCCGGGTCCCACGCGCGATGTGGATCGCGATCGCGAGCGTGCTCGGCCTCGCGCTCCTCGCGCGCCTCATCGATCTCGGCGGCTTCGGCCAGACCTGGGACGAGGACGTCAACTGGGCCTCCGGGCGCAACTACGTGACGAATCTGCTGTCGGGAGACTTTAGCGCCGCGGCGTGGCAATGGAACTTCGAGCATCCGCCGGTGATGAAGCTGCTCGACGGCATCGGGGCGCAATTCGCCGACGGCTACGGTCCCGCGCGCGCGTTGTCGGCGCTCTGGCTCTCGCTCGGCTGTGCGCTGCTCGTGCCGATCGGCGCGCGACTGTATCGCCTGCGCACCGGTGTGCTCGCGGGCGGAATCGCGGCGTTGTTGCCGCCGCTCATCGCGCATGGGCAGATCGTCGGCCACGAATCGCCGACCGTCTTGTGGTGGGCGCTCGCCGTGTTGCTCGCGCTGACCGTGCACGACGAGCTCGAGTCCACCGGCATCAAGCGTCTGCGGATTCGCCTCGCGTGGGTCGGGGTCGTGATCGGGATCGCGATCGCGTCGCGGTTCGTCAACGGGCTCGTCGGTGTGCTCGCGGCGCTGATCGTCGTCGTCAACGCACCCGCGGAATGGCGGCGCAAGACGATGCGCGAAGCCGCGTGGATCCTCCCACTCGCCGCGATCCTCACGTTCTACGCGGTGTGGCCGCGCCTCTGGGCGCATCCGATCCACGCGCTCTCGGAGTCGCTCGCGAAGCTGACCCAGCAGCACTCCCCCGAGCCATTCCTCGGCGCGATGACCACGACGCCGGGCGCTTCCTACTTCGTGATCTACTTGTGCGCGACGGTGCCGCTGGGCGTGCTCGCCGGCGTGCTCGCCGGCGCGATTCGTTGCGGGCGCGAGCGCACGAAGAGCGCGCTCGTGGCGATCGCCTTCTTGGTGATCCCGCTCGGTGTCGCGCTCTCACCGGTGCGCCAGGACGGCGTGCGCTACGTGATGCCGAGCGTCGTCGCATTCGCGCTGCTCGCCGCCGCGGGCTTCGACATGCTCGCGACCTGGCTCGAGCCGCGCGCGAGGCATGCGTTCCTCGCACTCGCCGCCGCCTTGCTCGCGTATCTCGCGATCGTCGACGTGCGGATCCATCCCTACTACCTCGACTACTTCGCGGAACAGGTCGGAGGCAGCGGCACGGTCGCCGAGCACGGCTGGTTCGAGACCGCGTGGTGGGGCGAGGGCGTCGATCGCGCCGTCGCATACGTCAACGAGCACGCGGCGCCCGGCGCGCGCGTCGACCGCGATTGCATCGAGCCTGCGCACCTCGCGTGGTTTCGTGGAGACTTGTGGACACCGATGACGCACGACCCGCGACAGGCGGACTGGATCGTCACGTACGCGCCGAGCACTCATCACTGTGATGTCGCCGACGCTCGCAAGGTCTTCGAGATCACGGCCGGCGGTGCCGTGCTCGCCGAAGTCTGGCAGCGATCGTCGCGCTAGCGCTCGCACGGTTTCGGCGAAGCGCTCTGCGTCGGCGGAATCACGGAGCGATAGCGCGCCGCGTCGTCACATCACATGTCGGTTACAGACAACCCGACCATCCGCGAAACCGCACCGAGATTGCACGCTTCGATCGTGCAGTTGCCGCACGACCTCCACTGACACGGATGTCAGCGAAGGCGGTCGCACCTACGGGCTCGCGCGTGCCAAGAGGCTGAAACTACATCGACCTCGACTGGTCTTGTCGTTGCGAAGAGACGGACCATGTACACGCTGTTCGTCCTCACCTTCGCCCTCCTCGTCGCGCTACTCGGCGGTGTACCGCTCGGGAACGCGTTCAACGGCAATTCCCAGAAGTTGTACGCCCACGGCCCGGCTGCCGTTATGATCGAGCGTCTAATGCGCGTCATGCGGATCGTGGTGTTGGCCCTCCTCGGGTTCGCGTGTGGCGGATCGAAAGCAACCCCGCCCGACGCGCTCGGGTGCGGTGGCGGTTGCGATGCACAGAATCCAGACGCGCTGTTGTTCCCGTACACGCTCGACGGCAACCGCGATCGGCTCCTCCATACCTATCTGTGGTGGCTCCAGTCCGATCCGAACACGCAGCAATCGAATGGTCTCGCGGGCCGCGATCTCCACACCGTGTGCGATCTGTGGAGCAAGCTCGATCCGTCCCCGCGCGCGGTATTCCTCACGATCACGCACCGCCTCGAAGGCTCGCTCCTCGGTTCCGATCACAGCGCGATGCTCGATCACGTGACGAAGCTGTATCGAGTTGTCGGCGGCCAGGGCGAGACCGCGACGACTGCCGGAAGCTGCGGCGGCGCGGAGTACAACCGCATGATCATGTCGAGTGATTCCGCGCTGCACGACGTGCAAGTCGCTGCAAACACCCATCAAGGTGCCGTGCAGGGCACCA